>NZ_FSRK01000003.1:300000-524988 GCF_900141765.1 Epilithonimonas zeae
TTGAAGATTTAATTCATTACAGAATCATGAGACAAGGCGATCTTGTGGAAAGAATAGAGGAACGTGATATCAAAACGCATTTTGGAGATTTCAAATTTTATGTTTTTGAGGAAAAACCGACGGAGCAAATCCATTACGCCTTAACAAAAGGAACTTGGTCTGCAGATGAATCTGTTTTGGTGAGAGTACAATCTTCAGGAACTTATTTTGACGTTTTCAGCAGATTGTCGAATGGCGAACATCCTTTGATGCAACAAGTAACCGATCTTATAAACAAAGAAGGAAAAGGCGCTGTGGTTTTTATCAACAATGTTTCTAACAAAGAAAATACGTTGAGCAGAATCAAACATTTCCTGAATTACCAGGACGGAACAAGTGAACAACCTACAATTGCGCCTAATTTCCGTGATTATGGCATCGGAACTCAAATCTTGAAAGACCTTGGAATTAACAAATTTAAAGTGATTACCCAGAATCCTAACATCAAACCGATTCTTTCCGGTTATGATGTGGAAGTGACTGAGATGGTTGCTTTATAGATTATTTTGAGAGAATAGACAGATAGATGATAGACTTTCATCTTATATCAATAAAAAACGCTCCAAAATAGGAGCGTTTTTTTATGTCTTGATTCTTTATCTTGAATCTACAAGTCTAATTCAGCCAAGCATTATTCTTAGGATTGATATCTGGAACAATGGATTGCGGATCCAATTTTACATTCGTAACTTCTTTTGTAGAATCGATTTGGAAAGTCCATTCCGTATTACGTTTCCAAACTTCAACAGGCAACTTCACAGTCTGCGTAGTTCCATCTTTAAAGGTTACAAGAACTATTGTCGGCATTGGTAATTGTCCAATATTTTCAACTGTAATTTGCGCGCCATTTTTGAAATCACCATTCACAGGTTTTACTGCTTTTACAGCTTGATCCACTTTCCATTTGTTCATAAACCAGCCTCTCCAAAACCAGTTCAGTTCTTCGCCGGAAACATTTTCCATTGTATGGAAGAAGTCCCAAGGTGTCGGATGTTTGAACGCCCATCTATGAACATAAGTTTTGAATGCTTTATCAAATTTTTCAGGACCTAAAATGGTTTCTCTCAAAATCCCTAACCCAACTCCAGGTTTGAAATAAGCCAAAACACCAATGCTTCTTTCTTTCATATTATCCGGACCAACCATAATCTGTTCAAAATTATCACTCTGAACAAATGGTCCAATCTTGCTGATATCTTGTTTGTGATAATATTCGCCTTTATTGAAAGCTTCCGTTGATAATTCATTAATAAAAGTATTGAAACCTTCATCCATCCAGGCAAAAACTCTTTCATTGGAACCAACAATCATAGGAAACCAAGTGTGACCAAATTCGTGATCCGTTACACCCCAAAGATCAGCACCTTTTGAATTTCTGTGGCAAAAAACGATTCCAGGATATTCCATTCCGCCTTCGTTTCCGGCAACATTAGTCGCTGCTGGATAAGGATACTCGAACCATTTTCCGGAGTAATGCTCTATAGCAGCTTTTGTATATTCTGTTGATCTTCCCCAAGCTTTGTCGCCTGCACTTTCTACAGGATAAGCCGAGATTGCTAGAGATTTTTTTCCGCTTGGAAGGTTGATTCTCGCGGCATCTATAATGAATGCAGAAGACGAAGCCCAGGCAAAATCTCTTGCTTTTTCTATTTTGAATTTCCAGGTTTTTGTTCCTGATTGATTTCCTTTACCTAATTCAGATTCTGGATGAATCATCACAGTTTTGTCACTTTTTCTAGCTTCATTCCAACGGTTGATTTCTTCTTTCGAGTAAACCTCTCTTTCATTCAATAATTCTCCCGAAGCTACAACGTAATGATTAGTCGGAACAGTAATATTTGCTGATAAAGTTCCGTATTCCAAATAAAATTCCGAAGCTCCTAAATATGGCAACGTGTTCCAACCCATTACATCATCATATACACACATTCTCGGATACCATTGCGCCAATGTGAAGATTTTTCCATTTTTGGTATCTTCAACTCCCATCCTGTCCGAACCGTATTTTGGAGAGAGAAAAGAATATTCTATTTTCAATTTTGCAACGCCGCCGTTCGCTTTCAAATCACTTGGAAGGTCAATCTGCATTCTGGTGTCTGTAACTGTATATTTTACATCTTTCCCGTCATATTTTACTGATTTGATTTTGTAGCCGCCATCAAAAGTCTCGCCGTGCGCACCGTTTCTACTTCCTGACAACGGAACTACAGCATTACCTCTGGAATCTTTAGCAAAGAGATTTTGGTCGAGTTGTAACCAAAGAAAACCCAGTTGGTCCGGACTGTTGTTGGTATAAGTAATTTCGGCCGACCCTGTTAATTCATTGTTAGATTCATTAAGACTGACATTCAGTTGATAATCGGCGGAGTTCTGCCAATATTTGTGTCCCGGCTGTCCGCTTGCCGAACGTGTTTCAGTTCCGGTCTGAGGATAGAAAAATGGTTTGAAGGCTTCTGTATAATCATACTTTGGAGATTCCTGAGCGTAAGAATTGCCGACAAAAGCAAATATCGCTACAGCAGAAATCAAATTAGGGAGTTTGAATTTCATTACGTAAAAAGATTTATAACATTTAAAAATAGGTAAAAAAAATCTCAAATTTGTTACAAACTTGAGATTAAATAAGGTTTATTTTTAAATCAATTCGATTTTTTTGCTTTTATCATTGCTTCCAGCATATCCCACATTTCCTGAGGAATATCCTCCAGCATATTGAACTCGCCAGCACCTTGCAGCCATTCGCCACCGTCAATAGTCACCACTTCACCATTCATATAAGCTGAATAATCGGAAACCAGATAAGCCGCAAGATTGGCTAATTCCTGATGTTCGCCAACCCTTCTCAACGGTACTTTCTTCTTCATATCGAACTTCTCCTGCAAATCTCCCGGAAGTAATCTGTCCCAAGCTCCTTTCGTAGGAAATGGTCCCGGTGCAATCGCATTGAAACGGATGCCATATTTTGCCCATTCAACCGCCAGACTTCTTGTCATTGCCAGAACGCCTGCTTTTGCGCAAGCCGATGGAACCACGTAAGCCGAACCAGTCCAGGCATAGGTTGTCACGATATTAAGAACTGTTCCCGGAACTTTATTATCTATCCAATATTTTCCAATGGACAATGTACAGTTTTTAGTTCCCTTCAAAACGATGTCTAAAATAGAATCAAAAGCAGAATGTGTCAATCTTTCTGTAGGTGAAATGAAATTTCCGGCAGCGTTATTTAAAAGAATGTCAATTCTCCCGAATTCTTTCAAAGTGGCTTCTTTCATCGACTCTACTTCTTCCCAATTTCGCACGTCGCAAGCCACGCAAAGCACTTTACCTCCTGTTTGTTCTCCTAGTTCTTTCGCGGTTCCCTGCAACTTTTCTAAATTTCGTGAAGTGATAACGACTTTTGCGCCTAATTCCAAAAAATATTTGGTCATAGCTTTACCAAGCCCGCTTCCGCCTCCCGTAACAATGGCCACTTTATCTTTGAGTGCGTCTTCGCGCAACATTGGTTGTGTATATAGATTCATATGTAGATGTTTATTGTTTTTAAAAGTCATATGCAATCGCTGTATCTTCATTGGACGTTTTGCTTCCCATCATGGCGATTTCATAATTAAAATTTAAAGGTTTGTGCCTGTGGTAAATTTAGATTTTTATTTTGTTTTGAGAATTAACAAAAGTTATGCGCAAAATATGAACGTCATACGATTGCGCCCCGGCTTGAACGGAGCTCTTTTTGCGGAACAGAGTGGAGCAAAAAAGCGGGAGTGGAAGACGGAAAAGGCGTCCAAAAATCTATCATCGTAGTTTTGGCTACAACAATCTTTGATTTGGTCACACCGTTCCGTTCATCATTTTTCAACTTTGTCTTGTAAATAATTAACCCTTTAAAAACAATCACAATGAGTACAAAAAAAGTATGGTTCGTAACCGGAGCCTCAAAAGGATTAGGTCTCACATTAGTTAAAAAATTATTATCCGACGGCTATTCTGTGGCAGCAACATCCAGAAATGTTTCGGAACTACAGAAAGTCATCAGCGCAGAAAATTCTGATTTTCTTCCATTGGAAGTAGATTTGGTTAATGAAGAGTCAGTTTCACTAGCGATTTCAAAAACGATTGAAAAATTCAGGAGAATCGATGTTGTGGTAAACAACGCTGGTTATGGCCAATTGGGAACTTTGGAAGAATTAACTGACCAGGAAAGCCGTCAGAATTTTGACACCAATGTATTTGGTTCTTTGAATATCATCAGAGCATCGATGCCGCATTTCAGAAATCAAAAAAGCGGAAACATCATCAACATTGCTTCGATTGGCGGATTATCCGGAGATTTTCCAGGTTGGGGAATCTACTGCGCTACGAAATTTGCAGTCGTTGGTTTTACGGAAGCTTTGGCCGCGGAGGTCAAAGAATTCAGCGTGAATGCAACGGTTGTTTATCCCGGCTACTTCAGAACCGATTTCCTGACCGGCGGTTCGCTTCGCACACCAGAAAATGAAATCGAGGCTTATACCACAGCAAGAAAACTTCAAGTAGCGCACGAGCAGGACATCAACGGCAATCAGCCTGGCGATCCTGAGAAAGCGGCTGTGGCGATGCTGGAACTGGTTGCAATGGAAAATCCACCCGTTCATTTGGTTTTAGGTTCGGATGCTTTTCAAATGGCGAACAACAAATTAAGTTCTCTTCAGAATGAAATTTCCGACTTCAAAACATTAAGTATTTCAACAGATTACTAACTTTGTAAGGCAACAGTTTTCGGATTGTTGCCTTTAATCTTATTAGATTATGAATAACAGAAAATTATATACGATTGACTCCGTTGCTGAATTTCATAGGATTTGCGGATTGTCTAAACCTCAACACCCAATGATTAGTTTGGTGGATTACAGCCAGGTGGAATATCAAATAGAGGAATCGGAAATCAGTTGGATTCAGGAATTGTATTTTATGGGTTTCAAGCGTGATATTCAGGGGAAATTGCATTACGGGCAGAGCCAGTATGATTTTGACGGTGGTTTGATGTGCTTCATTGCGCCGAGGCAATTGGTGAAAATGATTATCGACAAGTACGACACAAAACCGTCGGGCTACCTTTTGGCTTTCCATCCCGATTTTATCTGGAATACGCCTTTGGCAAAGACCATTCATAACTACAAATTTTTCGGTTATGATGTGAATGAAGCTTTGTTTCTTTCTGAAAAGGAGGAAGAAACATTGATTGGACTTTTCAAAGGCATCGAGCGAGAATATCAGTCAGGAATTGATGAATTTACTCAGAGTATCATTATTTCACAAATCGAAGTGATTCTGAATTATTGCGAACGTTTTTATCAAAGACAATTCATCACCAGAAAAAAGACCAATCATCATATTTTGGAGAAATTAGAAATCATCTTAGAAGATTATTTTAATGAAGATGTTATTGATAAAGGTTTGCCAACTGTGAATTACATTGCCGAACAACTGAATATTTCAACCAATTATCTCGGAAGTTTATTAAAACAATTAACCGGACAAACCACGCAACAGCACATCCACGAAAAACTGATTGAGAAAGCCAAAGAAAAATTGTCGACAACGGAGCTTTCCGTGAGTGAAATTGCGTATGAATTGGGGTTTGAACATTCACAGTCTTTCAGCAAATTGTTTAAAGCTAAGACCGATATTTCGCCGTTGGAGTTTCGGCAGTCGTTTAATTAGATTTTTATTCTCTCGTAGATTGGTGGATTTACCAGATAAATGAGTTTAAAATCTGCATTGCGTGAGATTAAATTTTGGTTAAAGCCAATCTTATTTTAAAATTATGAAACGAGCTAAAACCTACTCCTATTGATATTTACTTTTCAAAAACATCTTCTCTGATGTTTTTTTTATGTGTTCTTCCCCACTCCGAAAGTGCCATAATCACTGGTTTTAAAGTTCTGCTGTAATCTGTGGAAAGGTATTCTACCACAACCGGCGTCTGTTCGGCGTGCACTACCCTTTTGACGAAACCGTTCAGTTCCAGATCCTTCAGTTCATTTGACAAAACTCTTGCGGAAATCCCGGCAACGATTCTTTGCAGTTCGTTAAACCGAATGTTTCCGTGTTCCTGCAATGCAATGATGATTTTCAGTTTCCACTTTCCACCGATGACGTAAATCGCATCTTCTACAGAAGACAGGCTTTCCGTACATCTGGCTTTGGTTACAGGCTCTTCCAGTTCGATATTATTTTCCATAATGATTGTTAACTTACCCAAAGGTTACTACTAACCTTTTGTTCACTACTTACTTTTGATAAGCAAATGTACATAATTTTGCTGTAGAAATTTTAATCATTAAAAATGAGTTAGCTGAAAAGCAATTCTAAAAAAATTAAAAAATAATCATTTACATATGAAAAATGTACTTCACATCATCACAAGTCCTAGAAAAGATTTGTCTGCAAGCAGAAAATTAGGAAATGTAGTTATCGAAAAAATTCAGGAAAAATATTCTGATGCTGTCTTAAAAGAACGTGATCTTACGACAAACCCGACTCCACTTTTGGATGAGTCTCACATCAACACTTTTTTTACGCCGGCTGAAAACCATTCTACAGAGCAACAATCCATCAACAAATATTCTGAAGATTTGATTTCTGAATTAAAAGAAGCCGATATTATTGTTATCGATTCTCCAATGTACAATTTTTCCGTTCCTGCAACGCTGAGAGCTTATCTTGATTTCACTTCGAGAGCCGGATATACTTTTAAATATGACGAAAATGGACCAAAAGGCCTGTTGAATGACAAAAAACTATATATCGCTTTTGCCTCAGGAAATATTTATTCTGAAGGGCCTTTCCAAGTGTTTGATTCGAATGTTCCGTATATTAAAAATGTTTTTGGATTCTATGGAGTTTCGGATGTAAGTGTTTTCCGTGCTGAAGGTCTGGCAATTCCGGGAATTATGGAAAATGCTTTAGAAAAAGGAATTGACAGTATTGTGATTGATTAATTTCAAGTGATTGTTAGATAAATACTCTCTCGCAAATTGAGAAAATTTTACAGATTATTGTTTTTAAAATCTGCTTCATCTGCTCAATCTGCGAGAGATTTAAATTTTGGCTAAAGCTAATTTTGATTCTTAAAAATAAAAAACGGGCTAAAGCCCGTTCCTATTGATATAATTATTTCGCTATAATTTATTCCTGAACTTCAAAAAGCAATCGCTCCCCGAATTTTTCTTCATTAATTTTTCCGTTTTCGTAAACCAGATTTCCATTGACGAAAGTATGAGTAACTTTTGAATTGAAATTCATTCCTTCGAGTGGACTCCAGCCACATTTGTAAAGAATGTTTTCCTTATCAACTGTCCAGTTTTGATTTAAATCAACCAAAACCAAATCTGCTTTATAACCTTCTCTGATGAAACCTCTCTTCTCAATTCTGAACAAAATTGCAGGATTATGAGCCATTTTTTCAACAATTCTTTCCAGAGAAATTTTTCCATTTTTAAAATTCTCCAGCATTACCACCAAAGAATGCTGAACTAAAGGCGCTCCGGAAGGACATTTCGTATAAACATTTTGCTTTTCTTCCCAAGTATGTGGCGCGTGGTCTGTTGCAATCACATCAATTCTATCATCCAAAAGAGCTTCCCAAAGTCCGTCTTTATCTTTTAAAGTTTTTACCGCCGGATTCCATTTGATGAGGTTTCCTTTTGTTTCGTAATCTTCATTCGTGAAAGTCAAATGATGAACGCAAACTTCCGCAGTTATTTTCTTTTCTTTTAATGGAATATCATTTCGGAAAAGGTCAGTCTCAATATCCGTTGACAAATGGAAAACGTGAAGTCTAGCTCCTGTTTTCTTTGCCAATTCAATCGCCTTTGATGAAGATTTATAACAAGCTTCTTCACTTCTTATCAAATGATGGAATTTCACGGGAATATCTTCGCCATATTCATCCAGATATTTTTGGGTATTGGCTCTGATTGTTGCTTCGTCTTCACAGTGAACGGCAATCAGCATTTTGGTATTGCTGAAAATATTTTCCAGCGTTTCGGGATTATCAACCAGCATATTTCCCGTTGATGAACCTAAAAACAATTTGATTCCAGGAACATTTCTTGGATTTGTTTTTAAAACTTCCTCAAGATTATCATTCGTTCCGCCCATCATAAATCCGTAATTGGCAAAAGATTTTTGCGACGCAATTTTGTATTTATCAGCCAACAATTCCTGAGTTACCGCATTTGGAACCGTGTTAGGTTGCTCAATGAAACTTGTTGTTCCACCTGCGATTGCAGAACGGGATTCAGATTCTATATCACCTTTGTGTGTCAAGCCCGGCTCACGGAAATGAACCTGGTCATCAATTACTCCAGGCAAAAGATATTTTCCGGAAGCGTCAATAATCTGGTCAGCTTCTTCATTAATATTGGAATATATTTTAGAAATCAAATCGTTTTCGATAAGAATATCACTTTGGATAATTTTTCCTTCGTTTACGATTTGAGCATTTTTTATTAGGATTTTCATTTTACTTTTTTAGACAGAAACAAAATTAAGTTTTTGAAAATGATTACTCCAAATATTTGAAGTATTAAATCAGCGCAAAAATTATTTGACTAAATTGCTTCAAAATTCCAAAGAATGTCTCCGAGAAAATACATTTTAATTCTACCCGTTTTATTCACTTCATTATTCAGTTCCCAAAAATTAGAAAACCTCTCGAAATTCGTAAATCCAATCATCGGAACCGAAAAAATGGGACACACTTTTCCAGGCGCAACCGTTCCATTTGGCGCTGTTCAGCTGAGTCCAGAAACCGATTCGCTTTCTTATGAAGTTAACGGAAAATATAATCCTGACGTTTATAAATATTGCGCTGGTTATCGCTATGAAGACAAAACGATTGTCGGATTTTCGCACACGCATTTCAGCGGAACCGGACATTCGGATTTGGGCGATTTTTTGATAATGCCGACAGTTGGAAAGTTAAAATTAAATCCCGGAACTGTTCAAAATCCGGGAAGTGGATTTCGTTCCAGATTTTCTCATCAAAACGAAAAAGCGGAAGCCGGCTATTACAAAGTGAAGCTTGACGATTATAATATTCTGGCTGAAATGACGGCTACTACAAGAGTTGGCGTTCATCAATACACCTTTCCGAAATCCGATGACGCACATATTATTTTGGATTTGATGGCAGGCATTTACAATTACGATGACAAAAATGTCTGGACTTATATAAGAATTGAAAACGACCACAGAATCACAGGTTACAGACAAACAAATGGCTGGGCAAGAACGAGAACGGTTTATTTCGCAATGGAATTTTCGAAACCATTCAAATCTTATGGTCAGAAAAATTTTGATTCGAAACAAGCTTACCGAGGTTTCTGGAGAAAGTGGAATCAGGACGATAATTTCCCCGAGATTGCAGGAAAGAAAATCAGAATGCATTTTGGTTTCGATACTCAGGAAAATGAGAAAATTCAAATCAAATTTGCGATTTCGCCAGTTAGCCAAGCCAATGCTTTGGGAAATTTAACCAAAGAAACGCCGGATTGGAACTTCGAAAAAATAAAATCTCAAGCTCAAAACGATTGGAATAAAGAACTTAATAAAATCGTTGTCAACACACTTTCCGAAGATGACAAAGTGAATTTTTACACGGCGATGTACCACACATTCATCAATCCAACCACTTATATGGATGCGAATGGCGAATACAAAGGTCTTGACCAAAATGTACATCAAGCCAAAGGTTTTACGAATTACACCACGTTTTCACTTTGGGACACTTACCGCGCTTTGCATCCGTTTTTCAATATCATTCAGCCAAAACGGAACAATGATATGACCCAGTCGATGATGGCGCATTACGACCAATTCAGTTTGAAAATGTTGCCTGTTTGGTCACATTATGCGAATGAGAACTGGTGTATGAGCGGTTATCATTCGGTTTCACTGATTGCTGATGCGATTATCAAAGGAACTTACACCGGAAATCCGGAGGAAGCTTTGAAGGCTTGTATTGCGACTTCCAAAAAAAGAAATTACGAAGGCATCGGCGAATACATCGATAAAGGTTACATCTCTGCGGAGAAAAACGGGACATCGGTTTCCAACACTTTGGAATATGCTTATGACGATTGGGCCATTGCTCAAATCGCTAAGAAATTAGGCAAAACTGATATTTATAATGAATATCTGAAACGTTCCGAAAACTGGAAAAACGTTTTCGATAAATCGATTGGTTTTATGAGACCGAGATTATCTGACGGAAGTTTCAAAAAAGAATTTGATTTGATGAGTACGCACGGACAAGGCTTTATCGAAGGAAATTCCTGGAATTACAGTTTCTTCGTTCCGCACAATCCTGAGGAATTAATGAAAGTTATGGGTGGGAAAAAGAAATTCGGGGAAAATCTTGATGAATTATTTTCAATGCATTTGCCTGACGCGTTTTTTGCTGATACGGAAGATATTACTCGAGAAGGCATTATCGGCGGATATGTTCACGGAAACGAACCTGCGCATCACGTCGCTTATCTTTATAATGTTGCAGGACAACCTTGGAAAACGCAGGCTCAAATCCGAAAAATCCTGACAATGCAATACAAAGCAAAACCAGATGGATTGGGCGGAAATGACGATTGCGGGCAGATGAGCGCGTGGTATATTTTCAGCAGTTTGGGATTCTATCCTGTTTCGCCGGGTTCGGATGAATATTGGATTGGAAGTCCGAATATCGTCAATGCAAAACTGAATTTGGAGAACGGAAAAACTTTTGAAATCGAAGCCAAAAATCAATCAGAGAAAAATATTTACATCGAAAGAATCGAGCTGAACGGAAAACCATTTGAAGGCTACAAATTGAAGCACGACGATATTATGAAAGGTGGAAAATTGGTTTTCTTTATGAATTATAAGCTGAAGAAATAAATCGGATTCTTGTAATAATAGATTATTTTTGCAAAAATTTTTGAATTGAAGAAGCTTCTCGGACAAACTGCGCTTTATGGATTAACAACTGTGATTATCAGACTGTTTCCATTTGTAATTAATCCAATTATTACAAGAACTTTCGGTCCTACAGCCTATTCACCTTTTGCTGATTTTTATTCCGTAGCTGGCGTTATCGCTGTACTTTTGACGCACGGAATGGAAACCACATTTTTTCGCTTTGCCCTTGATGAGAAAGATGACAGAAAATTGATTTCGACTTCATTTTTCAGTGTTTTAACAGTAACATTAATCTATTTAATTTTCACATTACTTTACAGGCAACCATTGGCGAATGCTTTTAAAACGCCTGACCAAGTAGATTTGCTGGCAATTCTTACTGTGACTTTAGCCTTGGATGCTTTTTGCGCAATGCCTTTTGTAATGCTAAGGAAAAACGAACGACCATTAAAATATGCCGGAATCCGAATCACAAACGGAATTATAAATTTTCTTTTAGTTGTATTTTTCATCATCATTCTTCCAAAATATCCGGACGGAATTTTTGGGTTGAAATACAGTCCGGAGTTTGGAATCGGTTACGTTTTTGTCGCGAATCTGGTTGCAAGTGCTGTCACTTTTTTGATGCTGTCACAAGAATTACTAATCGCAAGGATAAAGCATTTCTCTTGGGAACTTTGGAAAAAAATGATCAAATATTCCTGGCCCATTACGATTGCCGGTTTAGCTGGAATCATCAACGAAACATTTGACAGACAGTTTCTTAAATTTCTTTTACCAGAAGAAATCGGAAGACACGAATTAGGCGTTTACGGTGGTGTTGCGAAGGTTGTGACTTTTGTTATTCTTTTTAGACAAGCTTATTCTTTAGGAATTGAACCTTTTTTCTTTAGTAATTCAAAAAACAAAAATGCCAATCAAACTTATGTCAGATTAATGGATATTTTCATTGCAATCAACTGTCTGATTGTTTTGTTCCTATCTGTCAATCTCGACTGGATCGCAAAAGTTTACATCAACAATCCGGAATATTACGAAGGTATTTCAATTCTTCCTATTCTGTTTTTTGCCAGCTTATTTTTAGGTATTTATCTTAACCTTTCGATTTGGTATAAATTGACTGACAAAACGATTATCGGTGCATACATCTCTGCAATTGGCGTTTTAATAACCATAGCTATTAATTTTTATTTCATTCCAAAATATGGTTACTGGGCTTCGACTTGGGCAACCATTGCGAGTTACTTTGCTATGATGGTTATCTCGTACATTTGGGGACATTACAAATACCCGATTCCTTACAATATTTATAAAAATATAACTGTGATTCTGATCACAATGGTAGTGTCTCTGGCATATTACCAATATTTAAAAGAAAACATTTGGTTAGGAAATGTTATATTTCTAATTTTGGCAACCTTCTTGCTAAGAAAGGAAAAATTAATTCCTGCTAAAATCCTTAACAAGTTAGGAATAAAGTAACAACTCAAGATCACTATTAAAAAACTAATAGTCAACTATTTAAAAATAATTTATGAAAATAATAGTTCCAATGGCTGGACGTGGATCCAGACTTAGACCACATACTCTTACGGTACCTAAACCGTTGATTCCAATTGCAGGAAAACCAATCGTACAAAGACTGGTTGAAGATATCGCAAAAGTAGCTAATGAACCAATCGAAGAGATCGCTTTCATCATTGGAGATTTTGGCCCGGAAGTAGAAGCTTCTCTAATCAAAGTTGCTGAAAATCTTGGTGCAAAAGGTAGCATATATGCTCAGAATGAACCACTTGGAACTGCTCATGCGATTAATTGCGCGAGAGAAAGTATGAGCGGACCCGTGATTATTGCATTTGCTGACACTCTTTTCCGTGCAGATTTCCATTTGGATACCAATGCAGATGGTGTAATTTGGGTAAAAAAAGTAGAAGATCCTTCAGCTTTCGGTGTTGTGAAATTGGATGATTATGGCTTCATTACAGATTTTGTAGAAAAACCCAAAGAATACGTTTCTGATTTGGCAATTATTGGTATCTATTATTTCAATTCTGCTGAAAAATTGATGGCAGAAATTGACCATATCATGGATAACAATATTATGGAAGGTGGCGAATACCAGTTGACAACAGCATTAGAAAATCTTAGAGCAAAAGGCGCTAAATTCTCTCTTGGGAAAGTGGATGACTGGATGGATTGTGGAAACAAAAACGCAACCGTTGAAACCAACAGCAAAATTCTGGAATACGAAAAAGAATGTATGGCGACTTATCCAGATTCTGCAGAGATTGAAAATTGTATGATTATTCCGCCTTGCTTTATCGGAGAAAATGTGAAAATTTCTAATTCGAAAATTGGACCTAACGTTTCTCTGGGAAAAAACACAGTCGTTATCAATTCTAATATTGATAATTCATTAATTCAGGAGGATACAATTATCGACCACGGAAATTTAAGCAACTCTATGATTGGTAATTCTGCCAAATATTTTGGAGTAGCAAGAGAGATTTCTTTAGGAGATTATTCAGTTTTGGATTTCCTTTCAAAGGATTAATTCAACATTAATTATAGTACAAACTTTGTCAGATATCTGGCAAAGTTTGTTATTTTATTTAACTAAGTTTTTAGAAATATTAATTCTTTTTTGGCGTTAATATTGTTAGATTCATTCGAAAAAAATTTATGAAATCATATTTTCAAATCATATTTTCAGCTTTATTGGTTACATCTTGTAGTGTTCAAAAGAAACAAACTCAAGAGCAACCAGTTAGCACAACAAAACCTATTGAAAACAACTCTCAGTTTTTCTCTACAATAGAAAAAAAATCAACTTTTGATGCTGTTAAAATCAACAGTAAAATTGATGCAAGAACAGGTTCTTTCATTCCAACTTTGGACGCTGTAATCTATGTAGAAAATGGACAGAAAGTTTGGATGAATCTTACAGCAGTCATTTTGCAAGCTGCCAGAGGCGTTGCAACACCAGAAGGTATCAAAGGTTATTATAAATTGGACAAAACTTATATTGATTCAGATTTTGGTTATCTTAACAAACTTCTGAATGTTAATTTCATTGATTATAACGCTTTACAGAATTTGCTTCTTGGTAAAACTTTCATCCCAGTCTCAGAAAAGAATTATAATTTGACACCGGATATTTCTGGATTCATATTAAAATCCAAAGAGACTCAAAAAATTACTGAAAATGGTAAAACTACAGAGTACAATATCAAATTAGGTTATGATCAGGATTTAAATTTAAATCACGTTCTTTTAACAAATCCAGCTAACAATAATCAACTCGAAATTACTTATTCTAACAGGATAATTTTGAACAATGAGAGCTTTCCAAAAAATGTTAAAATAATTATAAAAGCTAATAAAACTGACGAAATATTAATTGAAAATACGAAATTTGATTTTTCCCGGATGGAAACTACTTATTCCGTTCCTGCCAATTATACTAAGACAGAGATCAAATGATTAAGAAATTAAGCTTTTTTATAAGTATCATCCTTTTCGGAAGCGTTTTTGGACAAAAAGATAAAGAGGTTCTGCAAAAACAAAATGCAGACCTTAAAAAACAAATTTCTTCCATCAATGCTTCTTTGAATCAAACTAAACAAGAATCCAAACTTTCTATCTCCTACTTAAATGCAGTGAATCAAAAGATTACACTGAGAGAAAAGGTTTACACCAATACCCAGAAAGAAAAAAGATTCATAGAAGATGATATCTACAAACGTCAGCTGGAAATCAACAAAAATAATCGTGAGTTAGAAGTTCTGCGTAAAAACTATGCTGAAATTCTAGTAAAAGCGTACAAAACAAAAGGTGTTCAAAACAAAGTAACCTTCATACTTTCATCTAAAAATGTTGGAGAAGCACTTAGTAGGGTTGAATATCTCAAAAGATACTCTGAATATCAAGACAAGAAAGCCGCTGAAATCACAAATAAAGCAACCCAAATCAAAAGAAACATCGCATTGAAGAAAAAATCGATGTCTGAAAAGGATAATCTTTTGATAGCTCAGAAAAAAGATCTTGCCACTATAGAAATCGAAAGAAAACAAAAGCAGGATCTCCTTAATGAATTTAAAAAGAATGAAGCTAGATTAACAGCTGAACTTAGACAAAAACAAGCTCAATCCAAAGACTTAGAACGCCAGATCAGAAATATCATTGCTGAGGAAATCAGACTTGCTAAAGCAAAAGAAGAAGCAGAAAGAAAAGCGGAAGCAGAAAGAAAAAGATTAGCCGATATAGCTGCTAAAAAAGAAAAAGAAAGAATCGAGGCTGAAAACAGAGCTAGACTAGCAGCTGCAGAAGCAGAAAGAAAAAGAGCAGAAACAGAATCAAAAAAAGCAACTGAACTAGCGGCTAAAAGAATTGAAGAAGAAAGAAAATTAGCCGAATCTAATAAAACGGCTGAGCGAAAAGCGGCTGCTGAAAAAGCAACCAGAGACGCAGCTGAAAGAGCAAAAGCAGCATCTGAAAAACTGGCTGCTGCAAAAGCTAATGAAGATGCCATCAACAAAAGAAATGAAGATGCAAAAGATGAAGCTGAGAAAAAAGTAATGAAAAGTTACGGCGTTGGCTCTACTGTAGGAAGTAATTTTGCAGATAATAAAGGACATATTGCTTTCCCTGTTGAGAGAGGAAGCGTAACACACCGTTTCGGACGACAGCCACATCCTGTTTTCAAAAATATTGTAGAAGAAAATATCGGAATCAAAATTGCAGTTGCTAAAGGAACTAAAGCTAGATGTGTTTTCCCTGGGGTTGTTTCCAGCATCCAATCTATCAACGGAAGCAGAACGGTTGTTGTGAAACATGGGAACTATTTTACAGTTTACTCTAATCTAGCATCAACATTGGTAAAAGCTAATCAACAGGTTTCTGCTGGAACTTTAATTGGTGAAGTTGGCAGTGATTTTGATGAATCTATAACATTGGATTTCCAAATCTGGAGTGGAGAAAATCCAGTAGACCCATTGGGTTGGGTTTCGTATTAAAAAATACTTTAACTTTGTAAAAAAATTGAAATGACAATATCCACAGTTATATTAAGTCTTTCTTGGCAACATATATTAATTGTTGCTTTGATATTACTTTTATTATTCGGAGGTAAAAAAATCCCTGAATTAATGAAAGGTTTAGGCTCAGGTATCAAGGAGTTTAAAGATGCTGTTAAGGATGAAGATAAAAAAAACAATTCTTCATCATCTGACAATTCAAACAACCCTTCTTAAAAAAAGAATTTTTAAATGAGTTTAACAGAAAAAGCATGGGAAATCTTTAACCAATCAGTTAAAGATTATCACATAAAAGATGACGTTAATTCAGAAGAAATCAATCCATTCCAAGCTAATAGTTTGGAATGGATTTTGTATTCAAAAAACTGGATTGATACCGTTCAATGGCATTTGGAAGATATTATTCGAGAAGAAGATATTGACCCGATAGAGGCTTTAAAAATAAAAAGAAGGATTGATAAACTCAATCAAAAAAGAACAGATCTTGTTGAGCAAATCGACTTTTGGTTCTATAAAAATTTTGAGACCATTACTCCCAATTCTGATGCCAGAATCAACAGCGAAACGCCAGCTTGGTCTATCGATAGGTTTTCTATTTTATCTTTGAAAATTTATCATATGTCTATAGAAGCTTCTCGGGAAGATGCTTCTGAAGAACATAAACTACAATGTTCTCAAAAACTGCAAATCCTTTTGGAACAACATAAAGATTTGTCAACAGCTATAGATCAGCTGCTTTCTGATATAGAGAATGGTAAAGTTAAGATGAAACTTTACAAACAAATGAAGATGTATAATGATGAAAGTCTTAACCCAATCCTGTATCAAAAAATGCAGAAAAAATGAAAAGTTTTTTTAAACTTTTAACGACAATATTCATTATCAATGTTGCTGGTTCTTGCTCTACAAGTTCGGCAGCGTCAGAAGAATTGCATGGTGATTCTTTATCAGATACCTATGCATATCTTACTCCTGAAGCAATTGTTTATGCTTCCTCAATTTCAAATTTAGTTTCCACTTTTCCAAAATTCAGAAACGATGCTGTAAACAGAGAAGTTGGAGTTTTGAAAAATTCTCTTACAGATTACTTAACGGCAATTCGCAATTTCAATCAATCTGATAAACACAGATCATTGGAAGGATTTGAAAAAGCGTACAAAAAAATTCAGAAACTTAGAAAGTTTTTGATTACAGACGATGACGAAGTTCTGAACAGATATATGGTTAAAATAAAAACCAATATGAATCTCTTGGAAGCCTCTCTCAATAAAAATATGGAGACTACTTCTATGTCTTCCAATTAATTACACTAATATTCGATGTTAAATATACAAGCACAAGCGAATGTTCCCACAGAATTTGGGAAGTTCAAAATGATGGCTTTTTCCGAGGACGATAAAAACTGGATGCCACATATGGCTCTTATAGCTGAAAATACGGATTTAGAAAAACCTGTTAATGTTAGAATTCATTCTGAGTGTATCACTGGCGAAGTTTTTCATTCACAAAAATGTGAATGTGGGCAGCAGCTCAATTCCGCAATGCAATATATGCAGGAAAATGGAGGAATAATTATTTATCTTAGGCAGGAAGGCAGAAACATCGGAATCATTAATAAACTGAAAGCTTATGCGCTTCAGGAAAAAGGTTTTGATACTGTTCAGGCTAATTTGGAATTAGGATTGCCTGCAGATGACAGAGATTTTGGAATCGCAATAGAAATGCTTGAAAAAATCGGAATCAAATCTTTGAATTTAATGACTAATAATCCGGAGAAAATTCAGATTATAAAAGATAGCAGAATTAATTTCAATTCCAGAATTCCGCTTCAAATCAAATCGAATGAATCCAGCGCTTCTTATCTAAAAACTAAAAAAGATTTCTTCGGACATCTTTTGGATGACGAAAATTAAAAATCTTTAATTTATAAAAACAAAAAAACCCGTCTTAGACGGGTTTTTTATTTGATAAACTCAAATAAAATTATTTTTTCTTTCCTTTTGCAGGACCAGCAACCGCAGTAGCCAAATCAGCACCAGCTTTAAATTTAGCAACTGTTTTTGCTGCAATTTGGATTGGTTTTTTAGTTGCAGGATTGATACCTTGTCTAGCAGCTCTTTCAGATACTGAGAAAGTTCCAAAACCTACTAGAGATACTTTACCATCTTTTTTCTTAAGCGTTTCTGTTACATTAGCAACAAAAGATTCCAAAGCTTTTTTTGCAGCAGCTTTTGTGATTTCTGCATCCTTCGCGATAGCGTCGATTAATTCAGACTTGTTCATAATATTTATTAATTAAAGTTATGTTGTTATAGCAAATATAAGACAATTTTGATATCACGCAAATATTTTTATAAAATTTAGTGAAAAATATATCTTTTATTTTATTATAATGAATTTTTATTAAAATCAATGTTAACGAAAACACACGTTTTAACATAGTCCGTATTTGATGATTTGCCACTATTAATCAACAATTGAGCCAAAATACAATGAGTAATATCAGTATTCATAAATCCATAATAATTGGTATTTATTTTGCGAGGTTTTATATTGACTTTTTGAATATAAATTTTTTCAAACTTTTATTTATTTAGCGTAAATTTGCACCTATGTTTATCGAAGTTTTTAAATCGAAAATCCACAGAGTCCGTGTCACAGCTTCGGATCTTGATTATATTGGGAGTATCACTATTGATGAAGACCTTATAGAAGCGGCCGGTTTGATTGTAGGCGAAAGAGTTTACATCGTGAATGTGAATAACGGCGAGCGCTTTGACACTTATGTGATTAAGGGAAAAAGAAAATCTGGTGAAATCTGTCTGAATGGACCAGCTGCAAGAAAAGTTCAAAAAGGTGACATTATCATCATCATTGCTTATGCACAAATGAGTCCTGAGGAAGCTAAAGATTTTCAACCAAAAATCGTTTTTCCAGACGAAAAGACCAATCTTCTAACATAACTCCTCAGCTATTTTGGAAGAAAAAAAGTCATCTGTTTTAAAAAATATTCTTACTGTTCTAATTTCTATTGCAATTGCGGGAGTTTTTCTTTGGGTTGCTCTTAGAGGATTGGACTTTGACAAAATCAAAGGTTCTCTGCAAAAAGCCAATTATCTTTGGGTAGCATTTGCAGCAGTTTTTGGTGTTTCCGCTTACATTTTCAGAGCCGTGAGATGGAATCTTCTTCTGGAACCAATGGGTTACAAAATTTCCAACAGCAATTCGCTTTGGTCACTTTCTTTCGGATACCTGATGAATCTTACAATCCCAAGAAGTGGAGAGGTTGCACGTTCGACAGCACTTTACGGTGTTGAAAAAGTTCCGGTTGACAAATCTTTTGGAACTATTATTCTGGAAAGAGTTGTTGATTTGGTTTGTATGGGAATTTTCGCTTTATTGACTTTGATTTTCAAATATAATGCTCTTTTAGCTTTTTACAAATCTGCGACTCAACAAAAAGAACAAACTCAACCTCAATCTGATTATAGTACAAGTTATATAGTTTTAAGTTGCATTATCTTTATTCTGATTATCTTCTTTATTTTCAGAAGATCGCTGCAAAAATTATCTATTTACAATAAAATCATTGGTTTTGGGAAAGGGATTTTCGAAGGATTAAAATCAATTTTCAATTTGAAACAAAAAGGAAAATTCATTCTTTTGACAGCAGGAATCTGGATTTGCTATTTCTTTGCTTCCTATTTGGTTTGTTTTTCACTTCCAGAAACATCAAATTTTACACCAGCAGACGGATGCTTTATTTTAGTTGTCGGAACATTAGGAATGATTATTCCTGCAAGTGGCGGAATTGGCGCATTCAACTTAGCGATGAAATTCGGGTTCACAGCATTGTTTATTTCAATGGGTAAAGATGCAATAGAAGGTGGAGAATTAGGACTCGCCTACTCTTTCATAACATTGCCATTACAAATCATTATTATGCTTGTAATGGGCTTGATTTCGATTCCAATGCTGGCTAAGAATAGAAAAATTTAATTAAAAAAAGAGCCAAATATTCTTTGACTCTTTTGAATGATATTTTTATTTTAAATCATCAAATTTTTCCTTCATTGTAGGGTTTCCGTAAGTCAGTTTTTTGATGGTCAAATCTTCTGCTTTATTATTGGCAAGACGCAGATTATTAACAGAAGAAAGCAATGCATCTTTTGTTTTTTGCAGATGAATTATCGTTTTATCAATTTCATCAACTGCAGTTTTAAACTGTCGGCTTGCTAATTCATAATTCTTCGCAAATCCTTCTTTGAATACATTGATTTTTTCTTCAAAATTGGTAATGTCAATATTCTGATTCCTTACTAAAGCAAGTTCTTTTTTATACTGCAGAGAGTTCATAGCAGCATTTCTCAAAAGTGTGATAATCGGAATAAAAAACTGCGGACGAACCACATACATTTTCGGGAAACGATGCGAAACATCCACAATACCTGTGTTATAAAACTCATTTTCGGTTTCCAGCAAAGAAACCATTACGGCATATTCGCATTTTTTTTCACTTCTGTCTTTGTCTAGTTCTCGGAAAAAATCTTCGTTTCTTTTTTTAGTTGCAGTTTGGTCAGCTTCATTTTTCATTTCAAACATAATTGAAATGATTTCGTTACCCGAATCATCAAATTCCTTAAAAATAAAATCACCTTTACTGCCGGAACGCGAGTCATTATCCTTTTCGAAATAAACATTTGGAAACGCAGTAGCACGCAATTTATTAAACTCTATCTCGCAATGCTGTTCCAAAGTTTCACCAAGCATTTTGGTAGAAAGTCTGGCTTTCATTTCCTTTACACGGTCGATTTCTTCATCCTTATATTTGATGATTTCATCTTTTGACTTCAGCTTTTCATTAAACTGTTCTTTCAAAGATTTTTCGGAAAGCTCTTTCTCCAAATCTTTATTTTTCAGTCTGTTGCCAAGATCAATTTTCTCATTTTCGAGATTATTTTTTTCTTTCTCAAATTTCTGAACAGCTTCTGAAACCGCCAATTTCTTTTCGGTTTCGGCTTTTTCAATTCTTGCTTTTAGTTCCAGAATTTCCTTTTCTTTTTCAGAAACTTTACCTGTAATCTCTAATTCTTTAACCGATTTTAATTGAGAAATTTCAGCATCCTTTTTAGAAAGCTGTTCTTGCAGATAACTTTTGAATTTTTCTTTATTAAGTTCAATCTCGCTGTTCTTTTCTCTTTCAGCCAATTTCAAACGCTCCTGCAATTCTTCTTCAAATTGATGATTGCGAACTTGTTTCAAAATCTCGGCAAATCCAGCTTCGTCCACTTTAAATGCTTTTTTACAATTTGGACAAATTATCTCGTTCATAATGATTTCGGTTTCTTTCGTTAAGGCAAGGTACAAATTAATCAATAATTTTGAAATTAAAATCCAATCGAAAAAGCTAAATCGTAATTAGCAATTTTTTTGTCATTATTAGATTTAAACCTTCGATTTCGCTAAATTTGTAATGTGAATCCCAATTTAGAACTTCAGCTCAAAACTCTTCCTTCCGAACCTGGCGTTTATCGTTATTACGATAAGAACGATCAGCTTTTGTATGTCGGGAAAGCCAAACATCTTAACAAGAGAGTTCTTTCTTATTTCAACAAAAATCAGAACGGTTACCGAACCCGAATTATGGTTTCCAAGATTCATAGATTGGAAACTACAGTTGTAAACAGCGAATACGACGCGCTTCTTCTGGAAAATAATCTGATAAAAACACATCAGCCTTTCTACAATGTGATGTTGAAAGATGATAAAACCTATCCGTGGATTTGTATTAAGAATGAGGATTTTCCAAGAATTTTTTTGACGAGAACTAAGATTAAAGACGGTTCAGAGTATTTTGGACCTTATGCCAAAGTAAGACCTGCAAGAATCCTTCTAGATACGATTAAAAGTCTTTATAAAATACGAACGTGCAACCTGAATCTTGCTCCAGAGAAAATTGCGGAAGGAAAATACCGGGTTTGTTTGGAATATCATATCAAAAATTGCAATGGTCCTTGCGAAGACTTGGAATCTAAGGAAGATTACGACGAAAAAGTAGAAGCTATCCGAGGAATTATCAAAGGTGATTTTCGTTTTGCAAAAAAATATCTGGAAGAAAGAATGTATCGTTTTGCTTCGAATCTGGAATTTGAGAAAGCGCAGATGATAAAGCAGAATATAGAATCTCTGGATGATTACCAAGCCAAACACACAGTTGTGAATCCAAGTATTGATGATGTGGATGTTTTTGGAATGACGAGCGATGAAACGGCGGCTTATGTGAATTATTTCAAAATCAGAAATGGTTCTATTGTTCAGAGTTTTACGACGGAAATCAAGAAAGTTTTGGAAGAAACGGATGAAGATATTTTGGAAGAGGCCATTGTGGAGATTCGTCAGAAATTTGATTCGGGTTCGAAGGAGATTCTAATTCCGTTCCATTTAGGAATCGAAATCCCTAATGTAAAATTGATTGTCCCAAAAGTTGGCGATAAGAAAAGAATTGTAGAGCTTTCTGAAAAAAACGCCAAAGAATATCGTGTTGAAAAGTTGAAACAAGTTCAGATTGTTGACCCGGAAAGGCATACTAATAGGATAATGTCAGAGATGCAGAAAATTCTGCATATGCCTGTAGAACCGCGCCACATAGAAGGTTTTGACAACTCAAATATCCAGGGAACCAATCCGGTTTCGGCTTGCGTAGTTTTCAAAGATGGAAAACCGAGCAAAGCAGATTACAGAATTTTTCATCCTAAAACTGTTGAAGGACCAAATGATTTTGCAACAATGGAAGAAGTCATCTACAGACGTTATCGAAGATTATTGGACGAAGGCGAACCTTTGCCTCAGCTGATTCTTATTGATGGTGGAAAAGGTCAATTATCTTCTGCAGTCAAAAGTCTGAAATTGCTTGGCCTTTATGGAAAAATCACAATCATCGGAATTGCTAAAAGATTGGAAGAAATTTATTTTCCAGAAGATTCGATTCCACTTTATATTGATAAAAAGGCTGAAACGCTGAAAATCCTTCAGCGTGTTAGAGATGAAGCCCACCGCTTTGGCGTGAAACATCACAGAACTAGAAGGAAAAATTCTACAATCAAATCTGAGTTAGAAGAAATCCCTGGTGTTGGTGGAAAAACGATTGAATTGCTTCTGTCCAAACTGAAATCTGTAAAAAGAGTTAAAGAGGCAGACATAGTCACTTTGGAAGAAATCCTTGGAAAAGCTAAGGCAAAAATTATCTGGGAGTTTTTTAATAATCCACAAAATTCATAACATTATAACTATCGGAATTCTTCTTGTTAATTCTTATCTTTGCATCCTAAATTTTAAAAATGAACAAATACATAAAATTTGTAGTCGCTGCAATCATTATCGCTCTAGGCGTTTATCTGATGTTCAACCGTAACATCGGCTGGGGAATCGTTTTGGTTGTGCTTTCTGCAATTCCAATCGCACTTTTCTTCAAAAACGAAAATATTCTTTTAGCATTCTGGCAGTTGAGAAAACAGAATATGGAGAAAGCTTCTAAGTTTTTGGCTAATATCACGAATTATCAATCTCAGCTTCACAAGAGTCAGTACGGTTATTTCCATTATCTTCAGGCGTTGACAACGGCTCAGGACAATCCTCAAAAAACGGAAGGATTGATGAAAAAAGCTTTAGATTACGGATTGAATATGAAGCACGACAGAGCAATGGCAAAACTGAATTTGGCTGCTGCTGCACTTTCTAAAGGCAGAAAAAATGAAGCTCAAAAACTTCTGGATGAAGCTAAACAATTGGATTCTGCAGGAATGATGACCGACCAAATCAAAATGATGAAAGAGCAAATGAAAATGCCAACAATGCAAAAACATATGCATAACCCGAATATGAGAATGAGAGGGAAATTCCACTAATTGAGAAATTATTTTAATAATAAAAAAAGGAGCGAAAATATTTTCGCTCCTTTTCTTTTTCAACGCTTTGATTATTCAACAATTAGTTTCTCTGAATAAGCTTTGTTGTCAATTTCATATTTCAACAGATAAGTTCCTTTTGGATATTTGGAAACGTTGATTTGTAATTTTTTATCAGCCGTATTATTATTGATAGTCTGCAATAGTTTCCCTGTTAAATCATAAAGCAGAACTTTTGTTGGTCTAGCATTATTTTCCCAAGACAAGTTGACAATATCTTTCGCAGGAATTGGATAAATACCAATTCCATTTTTCTTGAAAGATGCTACTCCCAAAGTCTTAACCTCAATCGTCGCCTGATATGGTTTGAAATTTTGTTTTGTTGCAGTAATTGCCAATGCTTCTCCATCAGCAATTCCACTCAAATCAAATACAACACTTCCATCTTTGCTGCGAGCAGAACCAATAATGTTACCATTTTTAGTCAAAGAAATGACCGCATCTGTCTCTTCACAGGCAACAGTAAGAGTCTGCGTATTTGAATCAATCTGATTCGGATGTTGTAACTCTAAATCTTTGGTCGTATCATATCTGAAAACAACGGAAGGGTCCCCAAACAGAACCCAAGTCTGCATTACTTCAATAGCAGTTGGTGAAGCATTGTAACTTTCCAACATTCCAATTTGTGAGTTGTAAAACAATCCGCCAATCGTTTCTTTTTTATTGTTCTCATAAGCCCCTGTAAGGATATTCATCATTTCATCTTGTGTTTCCATTGGTTCCGCCCAAGCCATTAGAATTGTTGAGGCCGCAGTAGCAATAGAACCAGCAGGAGAATTATTATAACTTACCGACATCAAATCTTCAGCAAGACAAGTTTTCCCAACAAATGTTCCATTATTACAAGCCACAGAAATTACAAAAGGATACATCCCGTTATTCTTCAATTGTTTCACATTTGTAGAAGTATAATTCCCAGTCACCATCAGATTCAAATCGCCGTGCCCTGTGTAATTGAATAATCCAATCCCTGCATTCATTGCATTGTTAATCATTGTTGGCGTTGGTTCACCTGTCGCATCTTCTCCACCTTGTGAACCTTGATAGAACTCATAAACATTTTGATAGCCATAATCTTTCAATTGAGTTCTAATTTTTCTAAGATGCACATAATCTGCTTCTCCATCGTTACCATAACCATTTCCTTCATTCGAGCCAATTCCTATTGCATTCTTCATCCAATCTCCAGCAAGAGGATTTTTTTCATATTCTAGAATTCTATCCGTCATAGTTTTGATTCCGACACTATTTCCTGATAATCTTCCTACAAAAGCTTCCGGATAATAATCATTTGTAAATTGCCCATAATAGGAGTCACTCCAAAGCTGTTCTCCATTATTACCATAAGTATGTGAAGGAATATCTCCAGAGTCACCAACTAAAAGTATGTAAACCAAATTAGGATTGGATTGATAAAAATTGGTGATATAATTTTTGATTGTTGTATCCGTAGTTCCAGTCGATGTTGTGTTCACAACTGTCGTTTTGATACCTTTTTCTCTCTTCCAGCTCACCAAAGAACTTAATTGATTTTCAAAAGCTGGGGTTGTAATAATTAATAAATCTCCCTCTTCTTTTGCAGGAGTATATTTGTTGGATGTTATATGATTAAGATAATGTTTGGAATAAATATCATTGAAAAATGTATTGTCCGCTTTCTTTGCAGTGACTTCATTTGTCCCTTTTTTATTATTAAGGACAACTTCTACTCTCAGATTTTTATAAATTCTAAGTTTGCGTTGAACAGGATTATACTGATAAGGATAAATTGAAAAAGTTACACCTCTCGTATTTCTTAGAATGTGAGGATTTCCGAATTTGGCGAGTTGACCAGGAAAAAAATTATCTTTTTTATAACTATCTCCAAAAACATACGGAATGGTTTCTGGGTCTGTATTTCTTTTTAGATTTCCTTTAGATGGAACGACATCAATATTATCAATATCTTCGTAGCTGTCATATACTATTTTATATTCAAAATCGCCTTTCTCAGGAAGCTGAATAGATTTGGAGAAATATGGCATTGCAGGATTTCCTGCTTCAGACATCAAAACAGAATATTGTTTGGAAAAGGTATGATAATATTTACCATTGATACTTTTCTCTGTTTTTTCAAAATGACCCAGATCAAAATCAACAGTAATATTCTGATTGTCAGAATTGATCAATTTGAAATCTTGAGCAAACGAGTTACCGGAAAGAAAAATCAATATTAAGGAAGAAAATAGTACATTTTTTCTCATAAGTTTTATTTTTTTATCAAATATATAAATTTAAAGCTGATTAAGTTTATATATTTCAATAAAAAATAAAATTTAGCTACATTTCATCATTTTGCTCATAGCTATAAAATTTCGGAATTCTCCAATGGTATTTTACTGCTAAAGTTCTAATGGTAACAATCAAAAGAATAGTAAAAATCTGAACCAACGTATAAGAAAGCGTTGTGAATTTTGATAATAAAAGAAAAATTCCTCCACCCACGATACAAGCAGTCGCATAGATTTCTTTTCGGAAGATTAACGGAATTCTGTTCAGTAAAATATCACGAATAATCCCACCGAAACATCCCGTAATTGTTCCTAAAGTTAAACAAATCAGCGGATGAAAACCTGTACTCAAACCTTTCTGAACACCAATAATGGTGAACAACCCCAGCCCGAAACTATCGAATATAAACAATGTGACTTTGAAATTCTTTTCTATCGATTTGAAAATCATTGAGAAGACACAAGTGGTGAAAATCAATCCACAAGTTAACATATCGGTCATCCAAAAAACAGGAACATCCAACAACAAATCTCTTACAGTTCCGCCACCAACGGATGTTACAAATGCGATAATCAAAACACCAAATGGATCCAAGCGTTTTTGCATCGCTGCAAAACTGCCCGACATCGCAAAGGAAATAGTTCCCAAGATTTCTATAATAAGATTGATTTGCTCGTGCACGACTGTTTATAAATGATGTTGATGAATGATAAATTATAAATATTAGATGAAATAATCGCTGATGAAATATCGATTATCATTTATCATCTATAAACTCAGCTCTACTAAAACCGGACAATGGTCGGAGTGTTTGACCTCTGGGAGAATTACTGCTCTGGTCATTTTTTCTTTTAATGGTTCGGAGACAAAGTTATAATCCAAACGCCAGCCTTTGTTTCTTGCTCGTGAACCAGCTCTGTAACTCCACCAAGAATATTGATCCGGCTGGTCATTAAAATATCTGAAACTATCCGTCAAACTATTTTCTTTCATAAAGTTGGTCATCCATTCCCGTTCCATTGGGAGGAAGCCAGAAGTATTTGCCAAACCTATTGGATTATGAATATCAATTGCATGATGACAAATATTGAAATCTCCACTGATAATTAAATTTGGGATGGTTTTTCTGAGTTCTTTGATGTACTCCAAAAAGTCAAAACAAAACTGCATTTTGAATTCAAGTCTTTCGATATTGGAAGCAGACGGAACATAAACAGAAATCACAGAAAAGCCGTCGAAGTCGGCGCGCATAATTCTGCCTTCGTTGTCATAGCTTTCTATTCCACATCCGTATTCTATATGGTTTGGTTTTACTTTGGAAGCGATTCCTACCCCGCTATAACCTTTCTTCACTGCGGAATGCCAATAGCTGTGATAGCCTAAATTTTCAAGACTTTCTATATCGATTTGGTCATTTCCTGCTTTGCTTTCTTGGATGCAAATGACATCCGGACTTGCGACATTGAGCCAACCGAGGAAGTCTTTTGTAAATGCAGCACGGATACCATTGACGTTATAGGAAATGATTCTCATTATTTTATTATGATTTTGAATAAATGAAGTAAATAATAACGATTGTTAAAACAGAAGCCAAAAGTACGACTTTCCATTTTCTTGAACCTTCATCTTCTATGAAAAGTGTGTTTTTCTGACTTTGAAATTTCGTTGGATTTTCCAGATATTCTTTTTCATAAGTAATGATTTCTGGTTTGTTTCCCATCACTCTTTTGACCTCAGCCCAATCTGGATCGGAAGGAAACACCACTTTTTCCGGTTGATTGTTCAACTTTAATTTGACGGTCAAATGTCCATTTTTGCTGAAAGTCTTGACGGAAATATTACTGTTAGTTAAGGAATTATCTTCCTTAAAGTGTGTTTCTTTGCTTTGAATGGCTTCTACCAGATCCTTGGAATTTTTCAGACCCAAACCTGTTTTATCAAATACCAGTTTGATGGCGTTTATCTTTTCATTTTGTTGAAGCAATTCTTCAATTTCCTGCCTGTCGAGATTGTATTCTTTTAGTAATGCGTCGATGTCTTTCATAATTTTTATTTTGGTTTTCAAGATTCTTAGTGATTCAGAAAAAACTCCGTTTACTTTTGGAAATGATTTGGTTGAAAATCAAAGGTCGGGATTTTGGATTGAATGGTCAAAAGAAATACAAAAAGTTCTTCTTAGCCCCGATAGGAACGGCATCCTTTTTTGCTTTTTGGCACAAATCTTCTTTTGATGACAAAATGTTCTAAAAGCAAAAAAGATATAGTGGATAGCGGGTTGGAAACGTCTAAAGAATGACCAAACTTCTTGCTCCAAAAAATAAAAAGGCGGAAAAAGTTGCCTCTTTCCGCCCAATAAACCCAAATCAAATAAACTATGAAAAAACTACTTGGGTTCTAGTATGCTTATCGGGATGATGACCTCCTCTAGAGAAATCCCTCCGTGCTGATAAGTGTCTTTGTAATAATTCACAAAGTGATTATAGTTCTTCGGGTATGCTAAAAATATATTGTTCTTTGCGAAAATATATTTGGAACTTAAATTTCCTTTTGGTAGAAAGAGTTTGTCGGGATTGTTTATCGCCCAAACGTCTTTGTCCTCGTACGTCAAACTTCTTCCGGTCTTGTATCGGATATTTGTAGAAGTTTCCCTGTCGCCAACTACCTTACTTGGTTTTTTAACATAAATTGTGCCGTGGTCGGTTGTAATGACCAATTTGAATCCATTTTCTGCTGCAGTTTTGATAATTTTCAGCAAAGATGAGTTCTCGAACCAATTGTAAGTCAAAGACCTGAAAGTTTTGTCGTCTCTAATTAATTGATTTACAATATTATTGTCGGTTTTTGCGTGAGATAAGATATCTATAAAGTTGTAGACAATAACTAGTAAGTCATTGTTTTTATGTTGATTGAAATCGTCTAAAATTTTTCTCTCAAAATCTGAATTTAGGATTTTCAGGTATTTCATTGATTTGCTGGAGAGTCCCAAACGTTTCATCTGGTCTTCCAGGAAATCTCTTTCGTGTTCGTTTTTATTACCTTCTTCATTATCATTAAACCAATACTCCGGGAATCTTTTCTCTATTTCTGATGGCATTAATCCTGCGAAGAATGAGTTCCTTGCATATTGCGTCGCTGTTGGTAAAATACTGAAATAATAATCCTCGGAAGTTTTGTTGTAAAACTTTGTGAATAATGGTTCTATCACTTTCCACTGGTCATATCTCAAATTATCTACCATTAGAAGAAGTACTTTCTCTTTTTCCAATTCCGGTTTCACCTTGTCTTTGAAAAGCGTGTGGCTCATCATCGGCTTCTCGTTGCCGTGAAGCCATTCTTCATAATTATTTTCAATAAATTTTGAGAATTGGATGTTGGCTTCTTCTTTTTGATTTTGAAGCAGATCAGCGAATTCGTTATCCGAAACTTTATCGAATTTCACTTCCCAGCTTAGGATTTTCTTGTAATATTCTGCCCAATCCTGATATGTTCTCAAGTAAGACAATTCCATACTCAAGTTTCGGAATTCCTGTTGATAATCGACAATTGTCTTTTGCTCAACAAGAGATTCGCTTTGAAGGATTTTTTTGAGTGACAAAAGAACCTGATTTGGATTCACAGGTTTTAAGATATAATCCTCTATCTGAGAACCAATCGCCTGTTCCATAATGTGCTCTTCTTCACTTTTGGTAACCATTACAATCTTGATCGCATTGTCTTTTTCTTTGATCATGGGGATGGCTTCCAAGCCGGAAATCCCAGGCATATTTTCATCGAGAAATGTCAGCACAAATTTTTCTTTTTCTATCAATTCCAAAGCCTCATTTACGTTGTTAACTGGTGTTACGGTGTAGCCTTTGTTTTCCAAAAAGACAATATGAGGTTTGAGAAGATCTACTTCATCATCGATCCATAAAATTTTTCCTGACATATATTTATTTAATTTAAGTAGTTTGTATCAAAATTATAACCAAAGTATCATAATTATATTTTAAATAACAGTTTTTATGCGTTAAATATTAGTTAAAGGAAATTTTATTTTTAAATTAATGAACGTTACTAATTTTAAGTCATAAAAAAACAGACTTAAAAAGTCTGTCTTAATATTTTTTTAATTGGAGAAACTTATCAATTCCTTTTTCTCTGCATTATAGAGATGAAACTCTAACATCTTGAAAGAATCTCTCGGAATCACAGTAACCCATTTTTTGTATTTCAAAAACCACTTATTTTGGATGCTGGTCAATCCTTTTGTAAGATAAGCTTCTACAAAAGGATGCACGTGCAGGTATAGTTTTCCTTTTTCTTTTTGCATAATCGTTCTGATAGAATCCTCCATTTTCTCCACAATTACAATTGGAGCTATGATTTCTCCATCTTTGTTGGGGTTTTCTTCAGAAGTTTCGATGTGTTTCTCAGCACGGACGCGTTGTCTCGTCATTTGGATAAGTCCAAATTTAGATGGCGGCAAAATCTTGTGTCTGGCTTTGTCACGTTTCATTTCGTCCCGGAAATGTTCATACAATTCTTTCCTGTGTTCTGGGTCTACCATATCGATAAAATCTACCACGATAATTCCACCCATATCTCGCAGACGCAGTTGTCTAGCAATTTCCGTGGCAGCCATTTTGTTGACGGTCAAAGCGTGCATTTTATTAGTCGAAGATGATGAAATATTGTTTCCGGAATTCACATCTACCACGTGTAGCGCTTCTGTATGTTCGATGACAAGATAAGCACCTTTGGAAGCCGGGATATTCACGTGCTTTCCAAAACTTTGTTTCAGCTGTTTCTCGACATTATAATACTCCATCAAAGGAATGTGAGAATCGTAAAACTGAACAATATTCTTACGTTCCGGCGCAATCACTTCGATATAAGATCTCATATCCTCTACCATTTTTTCGTCATCACAAATGATACTTACGAAATCTTGGTTAAAGTTATCTCTAAGGATAGAAGACGCTTTATCTTCTTCACTCAAGACTTTGCTCGGAACTTTATTTTTCTGAATATTTTTAAATGTAGATTCCCATTTTTTCACCAGCTGATTCATATCATTATGAAGCTCAGCTACTTTCTTCCCTTCTGCAACCGTTCTGATAATCACGCCGAAACCTTCCGGACGGATACTTTCTATCAAAGTTTTCAGACGATTTTTTTCTTCTGGGTCGGCTACTTTTTTGGAAATAGAAATCTTGTTATCGAAAGGAATCAAAACCAAAAAACGACCTGTAAGTGAAATTTGCGTAGAGATACGCGGTCCTTTTGTAGAAATTGGTTCTTTGGTGATTTGAAGAAGGACAAGGTCGCCCGCCGTCAAAACTTTGTCAACAGTTCCCATTTTATCAATATCCTTGGCAGTTTCAAAACTTTTAAGGCTGGGAGATTGTTGTTTTTTCGATATTGTATTTTTCAGAAATCTTTGGTAAGACAGGAACTGTGGACCAAGGTCCTGATAATGCAAGAACGCATCTTTGTCTGTTCCGATGTTTACGAAAGCAGCATTAAGGTTGGGCGCCAACTTTTTGATTTTGCCCAGAAAAAGGTCACCTACAACAAAATCTGACTTCGTCTCTTGCTCGTGAAGCTCAAAAAGACGGCCATCTTCCAATAAAGCTATTTTTGAAGCATCTTCCTCATTGGAAATAATCAGTTCTTTCTTCATAACTTCATAAAAAGGTTTTTATTAAGGATTAGGTTGTAAATATAAAACAAAAATATAGCTGACAAAGTGCCAACTATATTTAATATGTTTAAGACTGAAAAAATACAGATTATTTTTTCTTTTTGTGTCTGTTTGCTCTTCTTCTTTTCTTTCTCTTGTGAGTTGCAACCTTGTGTCTTTTTCTCTTTTTTCCGCTTGGCATAATTTATATATTTTTTATACTGTTAATATTCAACTAATTATTTTACTGCAACTTTAGTCTTAACTTTTTCCACAAAAGTTTTTGAAGGTTTAAAAGCAGGAATGTTGTGAGCAGGAATTTCTATAGCTGTGTTCTTAGAAATATTTCTACCTGTTTTAGCTGCTCTGGTTTTGATAATAAAAGAACCGAATCCTCTTAAATATACATTATCTCCATTATACATAGAGGTTCTGATTTCTTGCATAAAAGCTTCGATAACTTTCTGTGTATCATTCTTTTCTACTCCCAGCTTGTTCGAGATGGTATTTACCAATTCTGCCTTTGTCATTTTCTAAAATTCTTTATATTTTTGGTGTGCAAATATAAGACATATTTTTGAAAACAAACAAACAAAATGCTGATTTTCTTCACATTGGAAAAAAGCTCACAAAGTGGTATGATACTAATGCCAGACAACTTCCTTGGAGAGAAAATCAGCTTCCTTATAATATATGGATTAGCGAAATTGTTTTGCAACAAACGCAGGTAAAACAAGGCCTTGGTCATTACCTTAGATTTATAGAAAGATTCCCAACTGTAAAAGAACTTCATCAAGCTTCGGAAGATGATGTTTTATTATACTGGAAAGGTTTGGGTTATTATTCCAGAGCGATTAATTTGCATAAAGCGGCGCATCAAGTTATAGAAGATTTCGATGGTGAATTCCCCAATCAATATAGTGATATCTTAAAACTAAAAGGTGTTGGAAAATATACTGCCGCTGCGATTGCAAGTATTTGCTTTGAAGAAAAAGTCCCTGCGGTTGATGGAAATTTTTATCGGGTTTTGTCAAGGATATTTGCTGATGATTTTGATATTTCCGGCTCAAAGGCTTTTCAGTATTTTTCGGATTTAGCTTTGTTAATTATGCCTGATGATAAATCTGGTGAATTCAATCAGGCGATAATGGACATCGGTTCGGAGATTTGTAAACCGAAAAATCCGCTTTGTGGAGAATGTCCTGTGAATGATGATTGCATTGCTTTCCAAACGGGAAGAATTTCCGAATTTCCTGTAAAAACGAAAAAAGTTAAGGTTTCGGATTTGAGTCTGAAATATTTCTTTGTTAAACACAAGAATCAATTCCTTATCAAACAAAGAGGCAATGATTTCATTTGGAAGAAATTATATGAATTCCCGATTTCTATTCCTGAAAATTGGAATGATTCTATCATCAATTCAAAAATAATAGGTCATAAACTGACTCACAAAAACCTCTCAATAGAAATCAATCTCGTTGACATCGATTCTAAGAAAGAATTTGAAAAATTTGCTTCTGATAATGATTTCATCATCGCAACCGAAAAACAAGCCGACGACAAATCGTTTCCCAGACCACTGGAAAATTATTATAAAAATATTGGAAAACCAGAAATTGGAAAACTACAGTTTTAAGAATAATTAAAATTTTCATCCGAACTTCATTATATTTGCAAAAATTTGGTTCCGATATTTTTCGGATTAAAATGGGAATGAAGCGCAATTCTTCAACTGTCCCCGCAACTGTAAATCGCAACAAATTTAATTAATAATTAAATTTTAACTGTTTTTGCCAAAGGCCATTGTTCTGAGAAGAATGAGAAGGCGCAAAATCAGCGAAAGTCAGGAGACCTGCCAAAAATAATATTTTGAATAAATGCTTTCGGAGGAAAAGCCTGATTCTATAGACATTTTGTGTTTGTATTCTCTTGCTATTTTCTGAAAGTTAATTTATAAACTTTAATTATATTTTAATGAACAGAAAATTAATTTTGGCCAGCGCGATGCTTATGATAGGAACATCGGTTTTTGCCCAACAAAATGACGAAACAAAAATCGAAGAGGTTACTGTAGCTTCCAAAATCCCACAACAGCTGTATAAGACAGGAAAAAATGTAAAGCTTTTCACAGAAAAAGATCTTGAAAACTTCAAAGGTCAAACCTTAAATGATGTTCTGAATCAAGTTGCCGGTTTTCAGATTACAGGTAATTTCAATAACCAAACCGAGCCGAGATCTTTGAAAATCAGAGGGGGAAAAAGTGCTAATATTTTGATTTTATTAGATGGCATTCCTTTGAAAGATGTTACAGGAAATGATTATACCGTTTCCGATTTACGTCTGATTGCTTTGGAAAATGTAGAAAGTATAGAGGTTCTTAATGGTGCTTCTTCAGTTTTGTATGGCTCAAACGCTACCGTTTCTGTTATCAATATCAAAACAAAAAAATCTTCTCAAAAAGCAATCGAAGGACTTGTTTCTGCAAGAGGAGGTTCATTCAATACATTTGCTCAGAATGCTACTGTCAAAGGTAAATTAGATAAATTCAATTACCAAATAAATGGTTTCAATGAAAAATCTGAAGGAATATCTTCGGCAGAAGGTAACGATACTTTCGACAAAGATGGTTGGGAAAAGCAAAACATCTCTGCAAATGTTGGATACACTGATGAGAAGTTCAACATTAATCTTTCCGGAGGCTGGAACCACAATTTATACAGATATGATGAAGGAGCCTTTACAGACGGACTTTATCGTGGCAATGATAAACAATTCTTTGGAGGTGTAAATGCCGGTTTCAAGTATAATAATGGTGAAGTTATTTTCAATTCCAGATATTCTGGAACAGATAGATTGAGCCAGAATTTTTATACTGATAAATACAATGATCAGTTTTCTTACACTGGAAAAAATCTTTTCACAGAGCTATACAATTTCTACAAAGTCAATGATTTTTTCAATTTTACTGTAGGAGTTCAATATGAAGATCAAAAAATGGGATCTGCATCTTTGCCTTGGGGCGGAACAGAATTGGAAGATGTGCTTTTGGAAAAAGATACAAAGCTTTCTAACTTCGATGCATTTGCAAAAATCAATTTAAATTATAATGGATTCAATCTAGATGCAGGCGCTAGAATGACAGACAATTCAAAATTCGGAAATCATTGGGTTTATTCTGTTAATCCTTATTATTTAGGAGAAACTGAAAGCTTGTTTTTCAAAATTGGCTATTCTTATGCAACAGCTTTTATAGCACCTACTTTATACCAAAATTACGGTTCTCTTCCGTACATTCTTCCAAATGCTGATCTGAAGCCTGAAACCAATCAAAGCCACGAAATAGATTTAACAATCGGGAATAGTTCAAAAACGTTCGTAGTAAATGCAAGCCTTTTTCAACGTCAGGAAAAAGATGCTTTTGCCTATCAAATAGTTGATATGGTTACTTTCGCAGGACAGTATCTAAATATTGATGAAAACAAAGCCAAAGGTTTTGAAATCGGTTTCGATTATGATATTAATCAATACGTAGGAATTGGTGGAAATTTCAGTTATGTAGAAAAAGATAAAGAAGCAACAATGTTACGTCAACCGAAGCAAAGAATCAATTCTTATGTTGAGGTAAAACCTTTCAAATCTACAAGATTATACATCAATCACCAATTCGTTGGAAGTAGAAGCGATGCATATTTTGATTCAGCAACTTTTGCAACAGTTAATGTTATCAACAAAAGTTTTCATCTTTTCAATTTGAATGTTAATCAAAAAATAACCAATAAAATTGAAGCATTTGCAAATGTTGGAAATCTTTTCAACACTTCATATGTCGATATCATTGGATATAAAACAAAACCGAGAAACTATACCATTGGTGTAAGTTATCAGTTTTAAAATTTCATCATTTGTGTTTTTAGAGCTCTTTCAAGTTTTTTTGAAAGAGCTTTTTTTATTTAGATGACACAAATCATTGTTTTTAAAAATTTCAAGCATAATTTTTGATGTTATTGATGCAATAAAAACCTTAATTTTATAAAAAAATCACAATGAGGGAAAAGATTGTTATCATTGGTGGCGGATTCGCAGGATTGCAATTGGCCAAAAACCTTAATAATCAAGGTAAATATAAAGTAATGGTCATCGACAAGATGAATCATCATATGTTCCAACCGTTATTTTACCAGGTTGCAACAGGACGAATTGAACCTTCTAATATTTCTTTCCCATTCAGAAAAATCTTCCAAAAGTCAAAGAATATCCAGTTTCGAATGACGGAGGTTAAGAAAATTATTCCATCCGAAAATAAAATTATCGGCGACGATGGTGTTTTCACTTATGATAAATTGGTAATTGCAACAGGTTGTAAAACCAATTTTTTTGGCAATCAAAAGATGCAGGATTTGGCTTTGGGAATGAAAAACACACAGGAAGCCATTACCATCCGAAATCATATTTTGATGACCTTCGAAAAGATGATTATCGAAAGAAAATCCAGCGACGATGGAAACTGGAATCTCGTAATTGTAGGAAGCGGGCCAACCGGAGTGGAATTAGCGGGTGCTTTTTCCGAAATGAAGACCCACATTCTCCCAAGGGATTATCCTAGAATGAATTTCTCTGACCTTAATATTATTCTAATAAGCGCCGGTGACAAACCATTGGAAGCAATGAGTCAGGAATCTCAAGATGCTGCGGAAGATTATCTGAAACAACTAGGCGTCAAATTCCTAAAAAACGAACGCGTTACAGATTATGATGGAGAAGTCATTAATATGCAAAGCGGAAATTCCATTCCTACAAACAATGTGATTTGGGCTGCTGGAGTTACGGGAAATATCATTGATGATTTTAATAAAGAAAATCTAGTTCGAAATCGATACATTGTCAATCGTTACAATCAGGTTAAAGGTTTTGATAATATTTTTGCTATCGGCGATATCGCTTATATGGAAACGCCAAAATACCCACAAGGTCATCCCCAGGTTGCGAATGTCGCCATTAATCAAGGGAAAAATCTGGCTAGGAATTTCAAAAAAAATTCAGAAAAAGACTGGCAGGAATACGAGTATATCGACCGCGGTTCTATGGCAACCATAGGAAAACACAGAGCGGTTGTCGACCTTCCGAAATTTAAATTTCAGGGATTTCTTGCGTGGTATCTATGGATGTTCTTACATTTGATGCTGATTCTGAGCGTCAGAAACAAACTAGCAATTTTTTTCAACTGGATGTGGAGTTATATCAACAAAGACTCTTCACTAAGGCTGATTATTGCGCCATCTAAGAAAAACCCAACAGAACAGTAATATAATCGATAGCTGATGAGTGATAATTGATTGCAATTCATCGTCTATCAATTATCATTTATCATTTATAAATATGCGAATCGATATCATCAGCGTACTTCCGGAACTTATGGAAAGTCCATTCAAAACATCAATCCTCAAAAGAGCGATGGAAAAAGGGCTGGCAGAAGTTCATTTTCACAATATCCGGGACTGGAGCATTGGCAAACATCGCCAGATTGATGATGAACCTTATGGTGGTGGTGCTGGAATGATTATGATGGTAGAACCTTTGGACAAGTGTATTTCTGAATTGAAATCACAAAGAAATTACGACGAAATCATCTATCTCACACCAGACGGCGAAACTCTGAATCAAAGAATCGCCAACACTTTATCCATCAAAAAGAATTTGATTTTTCTTTGTGGACATTATAAAGGCATTGACCAAAGAGTTCGTGATTTACACATTACCAAAGAAATTTCAATCGGAGATTATGTTTTAACCGGCGGAGAATTAGCAGCTTGCGTTTTAGCAGACTCTGTTATCAGATTATTGCCTGGTGTTTTGAATGACGAACAAAGTGCATTAACAGACAGTTTCCAAGACGACCTTTTATCTTATCCAATCTATACGAGACCAGAAACTTACAAAGGCTTATCCGTTCCGAAAATTTTACTAAGCGGTAACTTCGGCGCCATCGAAGAATGGCAACACGACGAAGCGGTAAGGATCACAAAAGAACGCAGGCCAGACCTTTTGGAATAATTAATGATACAATCAAAATATAACCTTTCTAATTTTAGAGAGGTTTTTATTTGTTTTTAAAAATCATTATCTTTATTTAAAATTGGATTTATGCAGAAGACAGTTTATGATAAAAGTGAATTACGGAATTTTGTGAACGACTCTCTCTCGGGAAAAGTTAAAACACTAGAGTTTTATCTTAATTTTTCTTTGGAGGCAAGTCGTGATATCAAAAAAACATCAAAATACGATTCGATAAGAGAGGAGATTCAGGAAGAAATTTATCATTTGGATAAGCAGATGGTTTCACTGAAAAGTATGCAGAACCAGATGCGAAAAGTTCTGAATTCGGAATCGGATGTTGTAAAGCTTGGTTCGCTTGTCATTACAAATAAAGCCCGTTTTTATATTTCTGTTTCTTTGGGAGAATTTTTCTTTCAGGGCGACCGCTTCTATGCCATCTCTCCGGAAAGTCCAATGGCTCAAACAATGATGGGAATGAAACCTGGTGATTCTTTTATCCTCAATAGAATCGGTCAGGAAATTGTGGAAATTTTTTAAAGTCAGTTGTCAGATATCCTGAGTTTTTCAGTTACTGTTTTTACTTTGCTCTTTTGCATTCCTTCTTGTATCTTTGAACTATGGAAAACGCAACAATTCTCAAACACATTATAGAAGAACGCAGAAGCATCTTCCCAAAAGATTACTCGGATAAAGAAATCCCACAACAAATCATTGACGAAATTCTAGGCAACGCCGTTCTGGCACCGAATCACAAACGTACGAAACCTTGGCGCTTCAAAGTTTTCAAAGGAGAAGAAAAACAGAATCTTGGTCAGGAACTTCAGAATATTTATAAGGAAATTACGCCAGAATTCCAGTTTCTACAAAAGAAATATGATGATATCGGGTTTAAAATTTCAAAAGCTAATGCCGTGATTTCAATTGTAGTTGAGTTCAGTGGATTGGTTCCGGATTGGGAAGAGATTGCTGCAACATCTATGGCTGTTCAAAATATGTATCTAACTTGTACCGCCAACCGAATCGGCTGTTATTGGAGTTCTCCGAAAATCGTAAATAACTTGAAAAACTCTTTAAAAATTGAAGAAAATCAACAATGTTTGGGATTGTTTTATCTGGGAAGTTTGGAATAATTTTTTATTTGATTAATTATAAAATTATCAATGCAAAAAATCTCAATATTCTGGTTTCGGAGAGACCTTCGCTTGGATGACAACAAAGGCTTGTCCGAAGCTTTGAAAGCTGATGAAAAAGTAATTCCTATTTTTATTTTTGACAGAGACATTCTTGATCTTCTCGAAGATAAATATGACTGTCGTGTCGATTACATTCATCAATCACTGGAAAAAATAAATCAAGAATTGAAAAAATCCGGAAGTAATTTATTGACTTTCTATGGAAAACCTTTGGAGATTTTCAAACAATTACAGAAAGAATATGATGTGAAATCTGTTTTCTGTAATCGGGATTATGAGCCTTCTGCCATTAAAAGAGATGATGAGGTTAAGGATTTTCTCAAATCAAAAAATATTGAGTTCTTCGATTTCAAAGACCAAGTGATTTTTGAGGAAAATGAAGTCATAAAAGACAACGGCGAACCTTACACGGTTTATACGCCTTTTTCAAACAAATGGAAAAAACTTCTGACCGAAGAGGATTACAAGTCGGTTAAGATTGATAAAAATCAATTTCTGAAATTACCTTCCAAGAAAATATTAAGTCTAAGAGAAATCGGATTTGAGAAAACAGATTTTGATTTTGAAGAACCAAAACTAGAATCCAAAATCATTGATGTATATGATGAAAACAGAGATTTTCCAGCTTTGGACGCCACGACACATTTGGGAATTGCGTTGAGATTTGGAACAATTTCGATTCGGAAGTGTGTAAAATTTGCTTTGAGTCATAACGAAACTTGGCTGAATGAATTGATTTGGCGAGAATTTTTTATGCAAATCCTTTTTCATTTTCCGAAAGTGGTGAAACATTGTTTCAAGGAAAAATATGAAGATATCCAATGGCGAAACAACGAATCTGAATTTGAGAAATGGTGCAAAGGCGAAACTGGTTACGCCATTGTAGATGCCGGAATGCGACAACTGAACCAAACCGGAAGAATGCACAACAGAATCCGAATGGTGGTTGCAAGTTTCCTGACCAAACATCTTCTGATAGACTGGCGTTGGGGCGAAGCTTATTTTGCGAAGAAATTGTTAGATTATGATTTGTCTGCCAACAATGGAAATTGGCAATGGGCGGCAGGTTGCGGTTGCGATGCAGCGCCTTACTTCAGAGTTTTCAATCCGGATGAGCAGACGAAAAAATTCGATAAAGATTTGAAATACACCCGAAAATGGAATCCTGATTTTGAGAAAAGTATTTTGGATGACAGAATCGTGGAACATAAATTTGCTAGGGAAAGAGCTTTGACAGCCTATAAGAAAGCTTTGAACTGATATTTTTATAAACAACTTAAGTGAATTATTTGATTTTTGATTTAGTTCACATAAAAGCAGTTTAGTTTTTGAAATTTTCGATTTTGAGTTTTGGCCAATTTCTATGGTTTGACAAACTTCGGTTGGAAAAACAAACCCTTAGCCCTGATTGACCCTTTCTTTTTTAATTATTTAATGGAATCGTCGAAACTTTGTTTTGCAGTGGAAATCCCACAGCGAGATGGCGGAGCGTAGCCGATCGAGCGAGGAATTGCAACGGAAAGCAGATTCACTTCTTCTAGATATTGAAAGTTTAAAGTTCTATGCTTAAGGTTTTTAGATTTTTTAATTCCAGCTATTGGACATTGAACTTTTTTTGTATCTTTGCAAACTCAAACATTTAACCGGGACGTGTTCCCACAAATTTAAAATTTATGTCAGTAAAAATCAGATTACAAAGACACGGTTCGAAAGGAAAACCTTTCTTCCACATCGTAGTTGCGGATGCAAGAGCTAGAAGAGATGGTAAATTCATCGAAAAATTAGGTACTTACAACCCAATTACAAACCCTGCAACTATCGACTTGAACGTTGATTCTGCTGTAAAGTGGTTAAACAACGGAGCTCAGCCAACTGATACTGCAAGAGCTATCCTTTCTTACAAAGGTGCTTTGTACAAAAAACACCTTCAAGGTGGTGTTGCTAAAGGTGCTTTTGACGAGGCTGAAGCTGAGAAGAGATTCGCTGCTTGGGTTGAAGCTAAAGATGCTAAAGTACAAGGAAAAGTTGAAGGTTTATCTACTGCTAAAGCTGACGCTAAAAAAGCGGCTCTAGATGCTGAAGCTAAAGTAAACCAAGCAAGAATTGATGCTGCTGCGAAAGCTGAAGCTGATGCAAAAGCTGCTGAAGAGGCTGCTAACGCTCCTGCTGAGGAAGTTGCAACAGAAGAAGCTGCTACTGAAGAGCCAACTGCTGAAGCAGAAGGAACTGAAGAAACTCAGGCTTAATTCTTTACAAAAAGATACAATCTCAAAGACACGATAATCTCGTGTCTTTGTTGTTTAATAAAATTTACCACCAGAAATAATGAGAAAAGAAGACTGCTATTTTTTAGGAACCATTACCAGAACGCACGGACTGCAAGGCAACGTCATCCTAAAACTGGACACAGACCAACCTGAGATGTACAACAAATTGGAATCGATTTTTGTGGAAGTCAACGGTTTACTCGTTCCTTTTTTTGTGGAAAAACAATCTTGGTCCAAAGCTGACACCAAAATTATTTCTTTTAAAAATTCTTCCGAAGCCTTAGTCAATCAATCGCTTGGAAAAGGTGTTTATCTTCCTCTTTCTACTCTACCTCCATTGACGGGGAAAAAATTCTATTATCACGAAGTTGTCGGTTTCGAAATCCGTGAAGAGGATGGGAAATCTTGCGGCAATATCGTTTCTATTAATGATATGACGGCTCAGAATTATTTCATTCTGAATCTTGCCGGAAAAGAAATCATCATTCCGTTGATTAAAGATTGGATTCTTGAGGTAAATCGTGAAGAGAAATTTATCAAAATGTTTTTACCGGAAGGTTTGATGGATGTTTTTTTGATGCCTTCGAAAAAGGATGAGTAAAAATCACTCATTCAAAACGGAAGGCAACAGATATTCCTGAACAATTTTATCGGCTTGAGAATGAGCGTAAGGTCTATTGTAAGCTTTCGCTGTAATTACGATTACAACAGGGATTTCTTTAAAAATAATGATTTTATTTCCGCCGTTTCCACTGGATTGATAAGATTCAAAGGTTTTGTTTCCGACTTTGTAAACTTTTCTCCAAAATAAATAGCCGTAACCTTCTGATTCTTTATTATCAGCAAAATAATTGGTGAAAGATTTTTGAATCCAGTTTTTATCTAAAATTTGCTTTCCATTCCAGATTCCATTATTTTTATAAAGCTGCCCGAATTTAGCAAAATCTAAAGCTTTCATTCGCAATCCGCCCGCTAAAGATGGTTTTTGCTGAGGCGTGAATTGCCATTTGTAATTCGTGATTCCAAGCGGTTGGAATAGTTTTTTATCTGCATATTTTTCCAAACCATTCGGAACAGATTTGTCCAGAATATCTCCGGTCACGACAACTCCGGATGTGAAATAATGCCAGTTTTTTCCGATTTTACTTTCCGTCATTGGCAAATCCAAAGTGAACTTGACCCAATTGTCCGTCGGATACATATTTTCTTCATTGCCCGCTGAATCCGAATCTGCATCATTCCCATCAAAAGCAGAACTCATTGTCAACAGGCTTTTTATCGTCACGCTGTCTTTTTTCTCAGAATAATTTTTGAATTGTTTCAAATCATAGAAATCTTTCAAAGTTTGATTTTCATTTTTGATGTGACCATCTTTAATCGCGATTCCCATTAAAGCTGAAGAAAAGGATTTTCCGACAGAACGTGTATCATTCAAGCTATCTCTCTCGTAACTGTTGAAATATTCCTCTAGCAACAATTTATCGTTTTTAATGACAACAATTCCTGTGACTTCCCTAAATCTGTTTTCAGCAACCTTTTGATTCAGAAGTCGGATTTTTTCTTGATTAATTTTCTCATCAGAAACCTTCCAACCGCTATTTGGTTTGATTTTCTGAATTGCAATTTGTTCTTCGGAAACGTATTTTTTCGGAACAATTAATTGAATTTCTCCTGACGCGATTACGTTTCCAACTTTCAGAGTTGAAGTTTTCAAATAAGGTTTGACTTCTATTTTCAAAGTATGACTTCCTGTTTCCAACACATCTACTCCACCGTTGGCAAAATAAAAACGAGACCAAAGATATCTTCCCCACGAATCTTCATTTTTTGTATTCAGAAACGGAATTCTGAAATTGGTTTTGACTTTTTTATCATCGATTTTTCCTGCTCCGGAATTCAGATTTTCGGTGTAAATCAATTTTCCATCAACGTAGAAATTGAATTGATAATTTCCTTTTTTAAGTAATTCGTCAATAGTTAAAGAATTATCAAGTTGGTGTAAATAATTGACCAAAGAATTATCCAGAAAAACCCGAATATCAAAATCTTTATCTTCCTGAAAAGTCATTGTTTTGAGAAAATCAGATTCTTTGAGATTTTCAAGCGGAACGACTTTATCTAAAAACAGAATTTGGTTTAAATGATTTTTCTGAACTGGATTTTCAATTTTTTCCGGCTCAATAATATTTTTGGTCTGGCTTAATGAAAAACCGAAAACGAGAATCAGGACAAATAAGAAAATTGATTTCATTGTAAATTTTATCAGACAAATGTAGAACATCAATCTTGGAAAAAATAGAATGAAATTAACATTGTAACTATTTCAGTAAATTTTTATATTTCAAAGGCGTGATGCCAATGTTTTGTTTGAAACAACGATTGAAATGACTTTGGTCCGCAAATCCACATTCCAAAGCAACATCGGAAAGCGAATCATTTTTATTCAATAAAATCAATGATTTTTCAACTTTCAGTTTTCTAATATATTCTCCCAAATTACATTGAAAATATTTCTGAAAATCCCGACTCAAATGCATCGGATGAATGTTAAGAGTTTTTGAAAGTTCTGTCAAATTCAGTTTTTCCGCAAAACTTTCGTGAAGAATTTCATCAATCTTATTGACCCAAAGTGGGTTCTTATCAGCAGAAATTTTTTGATTAGACAATTGACTGAAAAGATTTAGCAAAATTTGATTAATACTAACTTCAAAAGAATTATCATTCAATTTCGATTCTTTGAAAATCTGGTAAATCAATAATTTGAAAGAAGGATTCTTGATATTGAAGCTTCCCTCAACATTTTCCTTTGAAAGCTGGAATTTTTCAAACCATTCTTCCGTGATTTCAAGATGAAAACCTCGTGTAAAAATATCCGGTTTTATGTTGTAATGTGCATCTTCCCAATGGTGGTAAAGCAAAGTTCCGGCGGAACAATCGTAGATTTCCTTCTTATTCCCTTCCGTCATATTTCCCTGAAGCAAAAATGTGAAATATGGATTCTCGTGATAATGCCAATCGACAAAAGGATGCGTGTATTCTGTATCCGTAATGGTCAATCCATCGAAACTTAGCTTCTCATTGGTCTGCCCGAAAAATTCGCCATTACGAAGGTTTTTCATTACAATTTTTGTTTTAGATTTTCGATTTGTTGGTACATTTTGTTGAAAAACAGTTTTCTATCTCTGTTTCCAGCTGTGTTCAGAGATTTACAGTTCTTAATTTGATGTTGAAAATAGTTCAACGTTTCTTTACAGGTTTTTGAATCATTCATTAGCAGATAACCAAACATATTGCAAGGAATCGCCAACGTCGATTGTTGCCCGTTATTAATAAAAATATCATTGGAAAGATGAACCAATTCGTTTTGATAAATTTGAAAACGAGAATTTGTTTCGGTTTTATTTTCGATATAATGAATCAAATCATCCAGTTCTGAAAGAATTTTTACAGCATCTTCTTTTTTGAGAAGTCCAATTTCAAAATAGAACGAAATCTGCAAAAGAATGCTGGAAATTGTCATATCATTCCATAATTCTATTACATTTTGTTCTTCGTAAATCTCTCTCAGAATTTTTGTTTTTGAATTAAATTGTTGTGGCTGAAAATCCTGAAACGGAATGAAAACCTGTTTAGAATTCAGAAGATTCATCCAAACATAAATTTTGAATCTCGACAAAAGCGTATCCGAAACCGTATAAAAAAACGGAATATCCTTCGCCGAATAATAAATCACAGAATCTTCTGAAAAAGTGATTGAACTTAAAATATCCAAAGTGTTATCAAAAAACGAATGCAAATCCTCAGTTTTACTAACTGCTTTTGTCTTTTTCACCAAAAGATTATCGCTATTTTCAAGGAATCTATCCAAAGAAACATTGTAGAACTTAGCTAATTGCAGGCTTTCGTCCAGAGAAAATTTAGACTTCATCGATGTTCTTCGATGCGATGCGTCGTAGCTTATGTTGAGGACATTCGCTAACTCGTCATTCAGAGATTTGTCCCCGATTTTGTTTCTGATTTCTTTCAATAAAAGTTCCTGATACACTTTTTGCGATTTTCACAAATTTATAAAAAATATTAATTCTTTTCCGCATTGAGAAACTTTGATTTCAGAAATAATTTTGAATTATAATTTAAAATTCAAGAAAATGAAAAAATTAGTTTTATTGTTCCTTGTTGTACTATTGAATACAAATTGCGCAGGTTTTAAAAACCCTACTGGAAGCGGAAGTTTCAATAAAAATAACTTGAGCGAAATTGACGGAACTTACAAAAACATTTCTTCTTCTGGAACAGAAACTCTCACCGAAGTTTTTGATAGAGATACCAATATATTTGCTTTTCTCAAAGGTGGGGATAATAAATATGACAAGATAAAAGATGTGAAATTAATATTGAAAATAATTAACAATAAAAGGCTGAATGTCAAAATTATCGATTCTGATAATCTATTGTTTGACAAAAATCTGAAAGTAAAATTAAAAAAAGATGGTTTCTTGTATTTAAGAGAAAAACAATTTATGATTGAAGGAATTCCATTTGTTGCTGGAGGTTGGAATGTTCAAAAGTCTTGTTTTACAATAGACAAAAATCATAATTTACAAGTTCAGCTCAACTATTTTTTCTATATGGCAATTTTAGTTGTAATAGGCGATGCTAAAACAACTAATTCTTATTTTACTTTTGAAAAAACAATAAATTGATTATGAAAGCAATCCCCTATTTATTAATCTTATTAAGATTCCTTTCAGCAATCGCCATTCTATATTTAGGATATTTTGTTGGCGAAACATCAAGAACTCTGATTTTAATTCTAATGTATTTTGGATTACTAACTGATATTTTTGACGGAATCATTGCACGCAAAGTTGGAGTTTCATCCGAAAAATTGAGAAGATTGGACAGTCAAACCGATTTGATTTTCTGGCTGGCAATCGGATTTGCAACGTATTGGCTGAATTCAGAAATCATAAAAGACCATTGGAAAAGTATTTCTCTGATTTTTGGAATGGAAGCTCTGTGTTACATTATCAGTTTTTGGAAATTCAGGAAAGAAACTTGTACACACGCTTGGCTTTCCAAACTTTGGGGATTAAGTCTGTTAATTGCTTTTACTTTTTTGATAGGTTTCAGTACAGCCAACTGGGCATTTTATCTATGTTTGATTCTTGGCTTAATTTCTCATATCGATGTTATTTTAATCATTTTGATTTTACCGAAATGGCAATTCGATGTTCCAAGTTCTTATCACGCTTGGAAAATTCGAAATGGAAAAGCGTTGAAAAAATCGGTTTTATTGAATTGATTTGACATAAAACATAGAAAGTCCAAATGTAATTAAGGACTTACCTCGATTTTTCCTAAATTTGCACTCACTTAATTTTAAAACAGAAACTTTCCAAAAGTTTATACTAAAATGAAAAGACAAACGATTAAAGACCTATTGGCAGATTACAAAAAAGTATTACATCACGACATTACCGTACAAGGTTGGGTAAGAACGTTCCGTGCAAACCGCTTTATTGCGCTAAATGATGGTTCTACGATTAATAATTTGCAAATCGTTGTTGATTTTGAGAATTTTGACGAACAAATAATAAACAAAATAAGCACGGCTTCTTCACTGAAAATCGTTGGAGAAGTTGTAGAAAGTCAAGGTGCTGGACAAGCGGTGGAGATTGTGGCTAAAAAAATCACTATTTTAGGAGATAACTTCACAGAAGACAGAGACAAAACGATTCTTCAGCCAAAAAAACACTCATTGGAAACTTTGAGAGAGCAGGCGCATTTGAGATTCAGAACCAATTTGTTTGGTGCCGTTTTCAGAGTGCGTCACGCTGTGAGTTTTGCGGTTCATCAATTCTTCAATCAAAATCAGTTTTTCTACATCAACACTCCTATTGTAACCGGAGCTGATGCAGAAGGCGCTGGCGAAATGTTCGGCGTTACCAACTTTGACCTTAATAATATCCCGAAAAACGAAGACGGAGAAATCGATTTTTCTGCAGATTTTTTTGGCAAGAAAACTAACTTAACAGTTTCGGGACAATTGGAAGGCGAAACAGCAGCAATGGGATTGGGAAGAATTTATACTTTCGGACCAACTTTCCGTGCAGAAAACTCCAATACAACGCGTCACTTAGCTGAGTTCTGGATGATTGAGCCGGAAGTTGCTTTCAATAATTTGGAAGACAACATCGATTTGGCAGAAGACTTCTTGAAATATGTGATTAAATATGTTTTAGATAACTGCAAAGATGATTTGGATTTCTTAAACAATCGTTTCGCAGAAGAGCAAAAATCAAAACCAGAAAAAGAAAGAGCAAAAGAAGGTCTTATCGAGAAGCTGGAAAATGTGATTGCAAAAAGATTCAAGAGAGTTTCTTATACAGAAGCAATTGAAATCTTGTTAAATTCTAAAGAAAATAAAAAAGGAAAATTCCAATATCCAATCGAAGAATGGGGTGCAGATTTGCAGTCTGAACACGAGAGATTCTTGGTTGAAAAACATTTTGAAAGCCCAGTTGTTTTGTTTGATTATCCGAAAGAAATCAAAGCTTTCTATATGAAACTGAACGATGACAACAAAACTGTTGCTGCAATGGACGTTCTTTTCCCTGGAATCGGAGAAATAATCGGCGGTTCTGAAAGAGAAGCAAGATTGGATGTTCTGAAAACAAAAATGGCAGAAATGCACGTTGACGAGCACGAACTTTGGTGGTATCTTGACACAAGAAAATTCGGTTCTGTGCCGCACGCTGGATTTGGATTAGGATTGGAAAGATTAGTTCTTTTTGTAACAGGAATGACAAACATCAGAGATGTGATTCCTTTCCCAAGGACTCCGAAAAATGCAGAATTTTAAATTCAAAAAATATTCAAATCCCATTCTTATCGAGTGGGATTTTTTATTGATAAAAACTCAGAAAAATTAAATTCCATAAATTTGAAAGTATTAAAATAAATCTCAATGAAAAAAATCAGTGTTTACATCTTGACTGTTGCAGCAACATTTTATTTGGAATCTTGCTCTACATCACAGAAAACCTCAGTAGAAGGACCGAAAAAAGAAGTAGAAGCGCCAAAGGAAATTAAAGAAGAAGGACTTAATATTTCTTATATGGACAAATCTGTAAGACCTCAGGATGATTTCTATAATTATGTTAATGGCGGCTGGATGAAAACTGCGGTGATTCCATCGGATAAGCCAAGCTGGGGTTCATTCAATGCTTTGAGAGAAGATGTGGATGTTGCTTCATTAGACATTTTGAATAAAATTCTTTCGGAAAAATTTAGCTCTAATTCTGAAGGCGAAAAGATTCAGGCACTTTATGGAACTTTCATCGATTGGAATAAGAGAAATGCAGAAGGAATCAATCCTATAAAATCTCAATTGACAAAAATCGATGCAATTAAAAATGTAAAAGATTTACAGAAATATCTGATAGAAGCAACGCCTTCCGGCGATAATCCTTTTTACGGATGGCGAGTTGGTGCGGACATGAAAAACTCTGTAATGAATGCTGTTTATCTTGGCGGTCCCAGTTTAGGTTTAGGTAAAGATTACTACCAAAAAGTGAACGACGCCAATACCAAAACACTAGCCGAATATAAAGGTTACGTTGCCAAACTAGAAACAGTTCTTGGAAATAAAACTCCTGACGCAACTGCTCAGCAAATTGTAGATTTCGAGAAAAAACTGGCTCAAGACCTTCTGACTCTGGAACAAGGCCGTGATGCTAATTTGCGTTACAATCCTAAAACTGTCGAGGAATTAAAACCATTAGTAAAAAACATTAACCTTCCTGACTATCTGAAAACGGTTGGTGTCAACACAGACAAAGTCATCATCGGAGAATTAAAATATTATCAAAATATGGATTCCTGGATGACGGATAAAAATATTGGTCTCATCAAAGAATATATGAAGTATGACCTGTTGAACAACAATGCAGGAAATCTTAATAAGGATTTGGATAACATCCGTTTTGATTTTTATTCCAAATATTTGCAAGGTCAACAAGAGCAGCGTTCTATGGAAAAACGCGGGCTTGGCGTGATCAATAGTGTTTTGGGAGAAGCATTTGGAAAGCTTTATGTTGAGAAATATTTTCCGGCAGAGGCGAAACAAAAAATGGAAACTTATGTAGATTATATCAAAAAATCCTTCAAATTACACATAGAAAATCTGGAATGGATGTCTCCTGTGACCAGAGAAAAAGCTTTGGAAAAGTTATCAAAATTCAAAGTGAAAATTGCATATCCTAACAAATGGAAAGATTATTCTAAACTGAATTTGCAATTAGCATCCAACAACGGAACTTACTACAATAATCTTCAGAAAATCTCTGAATGGAGCTATGCTAAAAATCTTGATAAAATAGGAAAACCCGTCGATAAAACAGAATGGGGAATGTCGCCGCAAACGGTGAATGCTTATTATAGTTCTTCTAATAATGAGATTGTTTTCCCAGCTGCCATTTTACAACCTCCGTTTTTCAATTTCAATGCAGACCCTGCAGTTAACTTTGGCGGAATTGGCGGTGTTATCGGTCACGAGATTTCTCACGGATTTGATGACAGCGGTTCGAGATTTGACGGCGATGGAAACTTAAATAACTGGTGGACGGAAAGTGACAGAAAAAACTTTGACGAAAAAGTGGGACAACTTGCAGCTCAATATGATAAATATGAGCCTGTGTCAGGAAGTTTTGTGAATGGAAAATTCACAAGTGGTGAAAATATTGGAGATTTAGGTGGAATTAATGTTGCTTATACCGCATTGCAAATGTATCTGAAAGACCACGGAAACCCAGGAGAAATCAGTGGTTTTACACAGGATCAAAGATTCTTTATGAGCTGGGCAACGGTTTGGAGAACCAAATCTACCGACAAGTATATGACCAATCAGGTAAAAACAGATCCACACTCGCCAGGTTATTACAGAAGTTTTGGGCCATTGGTGAATATGGATGCATTCCAAAAAGCATTCGATATAAAACCTGGGGACAAATTATATGTTGCTCCGGAAAACAGAATAAAAATCTGGTAAAAACCAAAGAAAAAACCTTCAGAAATTCTGAAGGTTTTTTTATGTTAAATATCATTCATCAAAAATCGTGCTAAACTTATTGTTTTTAAAAAATATTTTTCTAACTTCGTAAAGTTGACATTAATCGACAAACACGAAAATTATGCTAAAGCAAAATCTACAAATGCGACTTGGGCAAAAATTGGCCCCTCAACAGATCCAGTTGATGAAGTTGATCCAGCTTCATACGTTAGAATTTGAAGAAGAACTGGAAAGAGAATTGGAAGAAAATCCTGCTTTGGAAAAAGTTAACGAAGAGGAAAGCAAAGAAGACGACTACACAGCCGCTGAAGAAGAATCTTACGAAAACGAAGGTACAGAAAGCATCGATACGGATTTTGACGTCAACGAATATCTATACGACGATGAACCAAATTACAAAACCGCAAGCAGTAATTACTCTGCCGACGATGAAGAATTTGACAATCAATCGTTATTAACAGAGGGACAGTCACTTTACGACTATTTGTTGGAACAGATCAGACTTTCCAACGTAGACGACGAAGATCTAAAAATAGCAGAATATGTCATTGGAAACCTTGACACAGATGGCTATCTCAGAAGAGACGTAAAATCCATAGTAGATGACCTGGCTTTTTCTCAGGGAATTTATACCACTCAGGAAAAAGTAACCGACATTTTGGAAAACTATGTTCAAAAACTCGACCCGCCAGGTGTTGGAGCAAGAGATTTAAGAGAATGTCTTCTTTTACAGATTGAGAAAAAAGTAAGCTCTGATTCTGCAGTGATTTTGGCGGGAAACATTTTGAGAAATCAATTTGATGCTTTGGCAAATAAGCATTACAACAAGATTCTTCAGAAATATGACATTGAAGAAGAAGATTTGAAAGAAGCTTTGGACGAAATTTCCAGATTATCTCCGAAAGTTGGTGGAAACTTTGATACGCAGACTATTACAATTAATCAAGAAATTATTCCTGATTTTGTAATTCAGGTTAAGGATAACCAAGTCATTCCAACATTAAACAACAAAAATGCACCATCTCTTCGTGTTTCTGACGAGTATAAAGAGATACTCACAACTTATTCTCACGACAAAAAATCTGCAGAACACAAGCAGGCCGCACTATTCATCAAACAGAAATTAGATGCCGCAAAATGGTACATTGATGCGATCAATCAAAGACAAAACACTTTATTGCAAACCATTACAGCGATTGTGAAGCTTCAAAAAGAGTATTTTCTGACTGGTGATGAGAAGAATATCAAACCGATGATTCTTAAAGATGTTGCGGATATTACAGGATTCGATATTTCTACAATTTCCAGAGTTGTAAAAAGTAAATACGCTGACACACCAAACGGAATTGTGTATTTAAAAAATCTTTTCTCCGACTCATTAACGAATGATGAAGGAGAGGAGGTTTCGACCAAGGAAATCAAAATGCACCTCCAAGAAGCAATTGATAAAGAAAACAAAAGAAAACCCTACACAGACGACGCTCTCGTGGGAATACTGAAAGAAAAAGGTTACAATATCGCAAGAAGAACGATTGCAAAATACCGTGAACAATTGAACATCCCAGTCGCAAGATTGAGAAAAGAATTATAAAACAGAACCTCGGAATTATTTTTCGAGGTTTTTTATTGATATTTAAGATAGAATAATTATTAAAGTTGAAATATTGTTAACATTCCATTAAAGTTATTTAGAAAGATTACAAACTGTATTTTTCTGACATTTCTCAATGTTATGTGATTCAACTATTTTCTAAATTTGTGAAAATTCAAAACAACAATAGAATTATGGCAGGGATTACGTCTTCTATAGGCAGAAAATATGCTATGGCACTTTCAGCAATGTTCTTGCTGATTTTTTTGGTGATGCACTTATCCACCAATATGATTTCCATCTTTAGCGAAGACAGTTTCAACGCTGCTTCTCATTTTATGGGATACAATCCTGCGGTTCAGTTTCTGATGCAGCCCATCTTGATTTTTGCAGTTGTTTTCCATTTTGTAATGGGATTCGTTCTGGAAATCAGAAACAACAATGCAAGACCAGTGAAATATGCAATGAACCAAGGTTCTGCAAATTCTACTTGGATGTCCAGAAATATGTTAATTTCAGGTGCTGTGATTTTAGCATTTTTAGCTTTGCACTTTTACGATTTTTGGATTCCGGAAATCAGTTATAAGTATATCCAAGGAAACAATCCTGATGAGTTGAGATATTGGGAAGAGCTGCACCACAAGTTCCACGATGTATGGAGAGTTGCTCTTTATGTTATTGCATTTGTATTGTTAGGTCTACACTTGGCACACGGATTCCAGTCTTCTTTCCAATCTGTTGGAGCAAGACATCCAAAGTACACACCTTTTATCAAAGCTTTCGGAAACTGGTATTCTGTTATCATTCCGGTAGGTTTCATCATCATCGCAATTTATCACTTCGTTACTCAATAATAAAAAGTAAATTATGAGTTTAGATTCAAAAATTCCTCACGGTCCACTTAAGGACAAATGGAAAAATCATAAAGATCATATGAACTTGGTTGCTCCAAACAACCGAGACAAAATAGATATTATCATTGTTGGGACAGGATTAGCTGGTGGTTCTGCTGCTGCTACTCTTGCTGAACAAGGTTACAACGTAAAAGCTTTCTGCTATCAGGATTCTCCAAGAAGAGCGCACTCTATTGCAGCTCAAGGTGGTATTAATGCTGCGAAGAATTATCAAGGAGACGGAGATTCAACTTACAGATTGTTCTACGACACTATCAAAGGTGGAGATTACCGTGCAAGAGAAGCTAACGTTTACAGATTAGCAGAAGTTTCTGCCAATATCATTGACCAATGTGTTGCGCAAGGTGTTCCTTTTGGTAGAGAATACGGCGGACAATTGGATAACCGTTCATTTGGTGGCGTTCAGGTAAAAAGAACATTCTACGCAAAAGGACAAACGGGACAACAGTTATTATTAGGAGCTTATTCTGCAATGAGCCGTCAAATCGGTAAAGGTAGAATCCAGATGTTCAACCGTCACGAGATGCTTGACCTAGTCATTGTTGATGGAAAAGCAAGAGGAATTATCGCAAGAAACTTGGTTACTGGAGAAATCGAAAAACATTCTGCTCACGCGGTAGTAATTGCTTCTGGAGGATACGGAAATGTTTATTTCCTTTCTACCAATGCAATGGGATCCAACGTTTCTGCAGCATGGAAAATTCATAAAAAGGGAGCTTATTTTGCAAACCCTTGTTATGTTCAGATTCACCCGACTTGTATTCCGGTTCACGGAACTCAGCAGTCTAAGTTGACTCTAATGTCAGAATCTCTTAGAAACTCAGGAAGAATCTGGGTTCCTAAGAAAATTGAAGATTCTGTCGCAATCCGTGAAGGAAAACTGAGACCAGAAAATATCAAAGAAGAAGACAGAGATTACTATCTTGAAAGAAGATATCCTGCGTTTGGAAACTTGGTTCCTAGAGACGTTGCTTCCAGAGCTGGAAAAGAAAGATGTGACGCAGGTTACGGAATCGAAAATAATGACACGAAAGAAGGTGTTTACCTGGATTTCTCTACAGAAATTATGAAAAAAGGTAAAGAAGCCGCTATTGAAAAACATATTCATAATCCAACGGAACAGCAGATCTATGATCTTGGTAAAAAATGGATTGAGGAGAAATACGGTAACTTATTCGTAATGTATGAGAAGATTACTGCTGATGACCCTTACAAGACGCCAATGAAGATTTATCCAGCGGTTCACTACACAATGGGTGGTGTTTGGGTTGATTATAACTTGCAATCTACAATCCCTGGATGTTTCGTAATTGGAGAAGCCAACTTCTCAGACCACGGAGCCAACAGATTGGGAGCTTCTGCTTTAATGCAAGGTTTAGCAGACGGATATTTCGTTTTACCTTACACGATTGCAGATTATCTTTCTGCAGATATCAGAACCGGAAAAATCCCTACAGATACTCCGGAATTTAACAATGCTGAAAAAGAAATTAAAGATAAAATTAATTTCTTCTTAACTAATAAAGGGACGCATACTGTTGACCATTTCCACAAACAACTTGGACATATTATGTGGAACAAAGTGGGTATGGGAAGAACGCCGGAAGGCTTGAGAGAAGCAATCAAAGAAATCGAAGAAGTTAGAAATAATTTCTGGAAAGACGTGAGAGTTCCTGGCGAGGCTGATAACCTGAATCCTGAATTGGAGAAAGCATTCAGAGTGGCAGATTTCTTAGAGTTAGGACAATTGATGGCTATCGATGCACTGAACAGAAATGAATCTTGTGGAGGTCATTTCCGTGAAGACCATTCTACGCCGGAAGGAGAAGCAGAACGTGATGACGTGAATTACAAATATGTTGCCGCTTGGGAATATAAAGGTATGGACATCAATCAATCTGTGGTTCACAAGGAAGATTTGGTGTACGAAAACATCGAAGTTAAAGCAAGAAGTTACAAATAATCTCCATTCAAAAATATATAAAAATGAGTGCAAAAAAAGGCTTAAATCTTACGCTGAAAATTTGGAGACAAAAAAATAATAAGTCGAAGGGACAATTCGATACCTATAAAATTTCTGATGTTTCTACAGATTCTTCATTCTTAGAAATGTTGGATATCCTGAACGAGCAGTTAATCAATGAGGGAAAAGACCCAGTGGCTTTTGACCACGATTGCCGTGAAGGAATCTGCGGAATGTGTTCACTTTACATCAATGGTAGAGCGCACGGTCCGGATACAGGAATCACAACTTGTCAGTTACATATGCGTCATTTCAAAGATGGCGAAACGATTCACATAGAACCTTGGAGAAGTGCTGCTTTTCCGGTAATCAAAGATTTGGTTGTTGATAGAAGTGCTTTCGACAGAGTGATGGCTGCAGGTGGATTCGTATCTGTGAATACTTCCGGAAACACTTTGGATGCCAACGCAATTCCGGTTCCGAAAGAAGATGCAGACAAAGCGATGGACGCTGCAGCGTGTATTGGTTGCGGTGCTTGTGTGGCTTCTTGTAAAAATGGTTCTGCAATGTTATTTGTAGGTGCAAAAGTATCTCAGTTCGCATTGTTACCACAAGGTCGTGTAGAAGCGAAAAGAAGAGTTCTGAATATGGTAAAAGCAATGGACGAAGAAGGCTTCGGAAATTGTTCCAATACTGGAGCTTGTGAGGTAGAATGTCCGAAAGGAATTTCTCTGGAAAACATCGCAAGAATGAACAGAGAATATGCTTCAGCAAACCTTTCTACAGCTAATTCTTAATAGATATTAGATTTTAGAAGTCAGATTTTAGATTTCTTACAAAATATAAAACCGATTGAAGCTTCAATCGGTTTTTTTTATGTTGATGGAGCGACAAAGTCGCGAAATGTTGGTAGAATTTAAATGATATAGATTAGAGGTGCAAGGCACCAACATATTTATTTTATTAAATTACAAATCAAAAACACTTGGTCGTTTGGTCACGATGCAGTCTTTTACCCAAAGCATAAAACCCATTCCAAGATAAAAAAGAAAGAAAATTCCCGCCGTCGCAAATGTTGAATAGATGAAGAAAACGCGCAGTTTTGAAACAGGAATTCCCAGTTTGGTGCCGTATCTCGTCAAAACGCCAAACCATTCTCTTTCCATTTTGTGGCGCAAACCGTTGATAACTTTAGGCTCTTTCATTTTCTTTAATCTAATTAATCATCTGTCTTCAGCAACTGAAAACCGACACTGCAATTTAAGCATTTTTTATGATTGCAGAATAGTTTGTATTGATAAAGAAAGGCCTGTGTTTGTAACGCATTTTCGAATTTCATTCCTAATTGTTTCCACTCATCCAAAACCGAATTTTTCTCCGCTTTCATCTTTTTGTAGAAGTCAAAAATATCATCTACTATTTCCGGATTATGGTTTTTGTGATAAAAATATTTCAAAGGCAGAATTGTATTGATAATAATCAAATCGATAAAATCCTGACTGAGATATTTCTTTCCTTCAACTGTCGAGATTTTTCCAAAATTAAAACGATTATCCCAATATTCAGAAGCTTTGACATTTCCGAAAATCTTGTACAAATCATCAATCGTTTTTGCTTCCATCAACTTAGAAAAAAGATTGGGCTGGGTATGATAAAGATTGGCTAATTGTGACAATCGGATGGTTGGAAAATTAGGTGGACGAAGCTTGGAAAATTTGGGATGAATCCTAACATCTGACAAATTAAATTTTACCTTTAAAAAATCAAATTCCCGTTTCCAGATTTGCATTATTTCGTCTGAAGGAGCATCCAAAAATCCACAAATTCCGAAAAACAAAGCTTCTAAATGGATATCATTCTGCTTGATTTTTTGAATAACAGCAAAATCAAGACTTTCCGCCATTTGAAGAAAGATTTCTGCGTTCACTTTCAATCCGAAGGTGTAAACCAGATTTTGAAACAAAACTGCTTCGTAATTATTTTGATTTTTGTTAAGTGATTCTTGGAAGATTTGAGATTTGGCTTCTAACTTTTTTAGTAAAACAGTTTCTTCAAAAAATAACGGAATTTTGTTCTCATCAAACAATTCTTCACAAGCGATGAAAGAATGTTCGGCTTTCAGATTCTGATGTTTCTGAATCAGCTCTTCATCAATATAATTCTTGAGTTCAAGTGTTGGAATATTTTGTTTTTCTAATTCAGGAATGTCGCAGTCATTAATATAAACAGCGTGAAGAATCAAGTTTCCAAACTCAGGATTGCCGGAATGATTGTGAAAAAACCAATCGGAAGCTTTGGTGTGAATCTCGATATTTCCAGCAAAAATGATGTTGTCAATTTTAATTTTGGCAAAGAGAAAATCCGGTCCAGAATTCTTATTCCACTTTCCGAAATCTGAAATTTCGATCACTTTTCCATCCGTTGAGACGAAATCGAAGCTCCGAAATTTTTTATAATTCCAAATATACTGTAATATTTCTTCGTTCATTTGTGTGTTGATTTCCGTTAAACAAAAACCTTCCGAGGAAAAAACTCCGGAAGGTTAAGTTACAGAAATATTTTAAAATGTAGCGTAGTTCTACCAGAGAATTGTACGCAGCCCGACTTGAGCGGAAATCCTTTTTACGCAACGTAGTGGAGTGAAAAGATTGGGAGCGGAAGGCGGATTAAGCTGCCCAAATTAAATTTACTTTTTATAAAGCGGCGTCCGTTTCGCTAGATAATCTAAAGTGGTTTTGTACGCATCTTCGTATGGCCAAAACGAATTATGATTCTGCGTAAACAGATTGTCGCCATTCACAGAAAAAATGTTCATCGTGATGCTGGTGTTATAATTCTGATACGTTGTGGAAGAAGAAGAGCCTGTGGAATTGACTTTGGCACCATTATTTTTCTGCGAAACATTGGTATTGGAACTGCCGTAGTTGGACGTATAGGTGTTGGTTTTCTCAATAGAAACCATTCCGCTGATGACGTATTCTACATTTAGGATGTGTGCAATCTCACCCATTGTGTAGCCTTGCAAATTGCTTTCATTGATGCCTGCTTTGTACAGAAGCGCGTTAGTTTCCGTCGGGTCTTGGAATTTAAGGTTTTGTTTTTTGGAATTGAAAATCGTGTACGTTTCCTGTTGGATTTTTTTAGTCATCGTTTCGTTACTTTTTTCTTGGTCTCTCACATAGCTGAAAGGTAAAATCGCGACTTTGTTCTGGTAATCTTTAGATTGAGAAGTATTCGGAGTTGTAGCAGTCGAATTAAGATACTCGATGCGGCCGGAAGAAAACGTAATTTTGGAAATGTCTTTTTTGTTAAGTGTGTACTCAAGAGTCTCGTTTTGATGTATAAATTGAAGATCATTCGGATTGTACTTGACGACTTTTCCACGGAGTTCTCTACCATCGGTCATTGTAACAGTGTCGGTCTGGGAATATGCCAGAAAACCAATGAACAAAAAAAATAGGGCAAGAAAATGTTTTTTAATACTCATAATGTTGTGCTTTTGATGATTATATAAATTATTAGAAATATTTTTCTCTAATTTATAAAATAATTTTTAACAAAACATGAGTGTTCAAATAATTATACATTAAATACTTCCCTAAAAACACTTCGACTCCTTTCATTGTGACAACTCTAATACTAAATATTTAATTTTAAAGTGTCAGTCTGAAAGGAGTCGAAAATTTTGTATAAGTTGAAAAGTTAATATTCTATCAAACTTCTTTATATTTTGCCTCTTCAAATTTCGCAATGGTGGTTTCGTACATATCAATATAAATCGGAAGAATATTTTTCAAATCAAAATGAACTGCCTGCGCTTTTGCATTCTTTTTCATTTCTTCGAGAAGATTCTCATCACTCAACAATTTGATACAGTAATTGGACATCGCTTCTACGTTCCCTGTTTCTGCCAAAAATCCTGTTTCGCCCTGAATATTAACTTCCGGAATCCCACCTGCATTACTGCTGATAACCGGTGTTCTCGCAGCCATTGCTTCCAAAGCCGCCAAACCAAAACTTTCCTGCTCAGAAGGTAAAAGGAAAACATCAGACAACTGGAGAATTCTATACAAATCGTTGACTTTCCCGAGTAATTTGATTTCGCCAATCAGTTCCGGATTATTTTCCATAAATTCAGAGATCTTCTCCATTTCCGGACCTTCACCAATGATAATTAATTTCGATTTCACTTTCTTGTTGACGTTTTTGAAAATTTCTAATACATCCTGAATTCGCTTAACCGGACGAAGATTGGAAACGTGAATAAGAATTTTCTCATCATCACTCGCAAATTGTTCTCTCTGACAAGTTTTGCAATCATCAAAAACAGAATTATCAATAAAGTTCGTAATCACTTGAATTTCTTTCTGAATATTGAAGAACTGCAAGGTATCTTTTTTCAGACTTTCGGATACCGAAGTAATTGTATCGCTCTGATTGATAGAAAATTCGACAGCGTGTTTGTAACTTGGATGCTGACCTACTAAAGTAATATCTGTCCCGTGAAGTGTCGTCACCAAAGGCACATCTTTGTGTTCTGCCTTCAACATTTGCTTAGCTGTAAAAGCCGCATAAGCATAAGGAATCGCATAATGGGCGTGCAGAATATCCAATTTATAAAGATTCACAACTCGATAAATCATCGATGACAATGCGATATCATAAGGCTGATACTGGAACAATGGATAGGTCTGAACGTTCACTTTATGGAAAAATATATTCGGATTGGTAACGTCCAATCGTGCTGGCAAAGCCGAACTGATGAAATGAACTTCAAAGCCCTTATCGGCTAAACTCATTCCTAATTCTGTTGCCACAATTCCGCTTCCGCCGTAAGTTGGATAGCAAAGTATTCCTATTTTCATTTCTTTTTGTACAATGTATTATGTAAAAAGTATAAAGACTTTTTTGCTTTTTTAAAGCGTAACAAATTTACTCAATTACAGTCTTAGAATTTTTTGTTTCTAAGCTATTTTTTCTATCAGTTTGATTGGCTGGATTTTTAGCTTCAATATCCATTCCCATTCCGAATTTTAAATTATCATTCACCAAAACCGGCAATCTTCCCCAGATTTTTGTCTGTCCCAAAATTCCATTTGCTGTTGCTTTCATAGAATCGTCGTTATTTTCATAAGAAACCAAAACTGTGGAAACTTTAGAAATATCAACATCTTTTAAAGCATAGGGACTTCCAAATACATTCAAAATCACATTTTGGTTTTTACTTAGCTCTGATAAAACGTTCTTGCTCGCATCAGAAATTTTGTACGGTTTGTAAGCTGTGGAATTATCTTTATGGAAACCAACAATCACTTTTGAATTGGCTGGAATTGTATTGATTTCTGAAGCTTTTTTAAGAATAATCGTTGTTCCTGTATTTAGTTGATTTAAAAAAGTTTCATAAGGTGCTTCTTCTAATGGAACATAGTAGTAAGTTTCTTTGCAATCGAGAGGCAACATTTTTTTATCATCCTTAATTAATGTCAAAGCGTTGGAATACATTTTTTGAACGATTTCGGAATGTGATGCATTGTTCAAATCTTCATTAACATTTTCTGGATTGATATTGTTGTATTGATTTAAACCTAAATAATACTTCGTCAAAAGAATTTTCTTAACACTCTCTTCTACTCTGTTTTGGGAAATTTCTCCTTTATCAATCGCTTGCTGAATCAGTTTTTTTCCCGTTGCAACATCTTGTGAAAACAGCATAATATCATTCCCAGCTTTGAAAGCCAATGCATCCAATTCCCCTGCTTTGAATCTGTTCGCAACTGCACCCATATTAAGTGCATCAGTGATAATCAACCCTTTGTAACCTAATCTTTCTTTCAAAACGCCAGTCACTATTTTTTTAGAAACCGAAGCTGGAATTCCCTTTTCATTTTCCAAAGTCGGAACATATAGATGCGCAACCATAACGCCACCAATTCCTTTATTCATCAAGGCTTTGAAAGGTGCAATTTCCGTTTTCTCTAATCTTTCCAAATTGTGAGAAACGACAGGCAAATCCAAATGTGAATCTGTATCTGTATCACCGTGTCCAGGGAAGTGTTTAATTGCTGCAAGGATTTTGTTATTCTGCAAACCATTGGAATAAGCCAGAGCAGAATTCACCACATTATTGACATCGGAACCGAAACTGCGGTTGCCAATAATTGGATTATTCGGGTTGGTGTTGACATCCACAACTGGCGCAAAATCCCAATTGATGCCCATTCTTTTGCAATCTTCAGCAATCTTCGCAGACATCTCGTAAATCAAATTTTTATCTTGAATGGCGCCTAAAGTGATTGCCCAAGGATATTTGTGTGCTTTTGCTATTCTCTGAAACAACCCCCATTCTGCATCCATCCCGATCATCAATGGTACTTTTGATTTCGCTTGAAATTCATTAACCAGATTGATTTCTCTCGCGGCATCATCCTGCATCAGAATCAAACCACCGATTTTATCATTAATAACAATATTTCTAATTTGGCTGATGTGTGCTTCATCTTTATTGGTATAAAGTGCTACAATGAACAATTGTCCCAACTTCTCATCTTGCGAAAGTGAATTGTAAGTTTTGTTAACCCAATCATTCGCTTTTTTGATTTCCGAATTGGAAATATTTTTCGGCTGGTACTGAGTGAAATAAAATTGCGAAATAAAAGTTATTATAAGAAGACTTAACCTTTTCATATTTTGAAAATCTAAAATTCAGAAAGTTTCCATAAAGATATTAATTCCACGGAAAAAAGCTATTTTTATGGTCTGTAATTTGTAATTAAAATTTTAACGTAAAATATTTATACCTATGAAAAAGTTTTTGCCCCTTTTATTATTGCTAGTTGGTAGCTTATTCATCTTCAGTTGTAAGGATGATGATGATGATTATGTACCAGTGGAAGTCGATTATCCTGCAGTGTATGATTTGAGAAATGTTAATTTTTCATATAATGCAACGGATGGTTGGCATTATGGACAGAATTTCAATAATCCTATGCTAGATCAAGACTATGTGATCATCTTCAGACAAGCTGGAACAACCGGTAACTCTCCTGTATGGCAACAAATACCTAGAACCCTTTACTTGAATGAAGGAGAATTAGATTATGATTTTGATTTTTCTAAAAATGATTTTATGATATATGCCGGAGGAACTTATGATATCAGTACTACACCACAGTATTTAAATAATCAAACATTTAGAGTTGTGTTAGTTCCTGCTGTTTACGGAAAAAATGCAAATTCAGAAGATTTGAAGAAAATGTCTTACGAAGAAGTTATCGCAAAATATAAAATCGATGACAGCAAAGTTGGAACATTATAATCCGAACTTCACAAATAAGTTTAAAACCACAGAATCTGTGGTTTTTTTTATGATTGAAAATAAATAATACTAAATTAGTATGAATTGGAATTTTTATTGCTAAATTTGTTTTCCATTAATCATAAAATATTAAAAATATGTCTATAAAACTTGGCGACACCGCTCCGGATTTTGATGCAGAAAGCAGTTTAGGAAATCTAAATTTTTACGAATACCTCGGAGATTCTTGGGGGATTTTATTTTCTCACCCTGCAGATTACACTCCCGTTTGTACAACAGAACTGGGAAAAACATCACAATTGAAACCAGAATTTGATAAAAGAAATACAAAAGTTCTGGCATTAAGCGTTGACGGAATTGAAAATCATAAAGGTTGGATTTCTGATATCAATGAAACTCAGAATACAGAAGTAGAATTCCCGATCATTGCCGATCAGGACAAGAAAGTTTCAGAATTATATGATTTCATTCATCCGAACGCAAGCGCCACTTTAACCGTGAGATCTTTACTGATTATTGATCCTAATAAAAAGGTAAGATTAATTATCACTTATCCAGCTTCAACGGGAAGAAATTTCACAGAAATCCTTAGAGTTTTGGATTCTTTGCAGTTGGTAGATGGTTATGGTGTAGCAACGCCGGTGGATTGGAAAGACGGTGATGATGTGATTATTCCGCCAGCGGTTTCTCAGGAAGATGCCGAAAAGAAATTCCCAAAAGGCGTAAAAGTGGTGAGACCTTATTTGCGCTTCACGCCTCAACCTAATAAATAATTCAAATCTTTCAAAAACCAAAAAGCTCAGAAATTGATTCTGAGCTTTTTGATTTTTATTTGTAAGATTAAATTTTAATTAGTTGCGGTAAAGATTTCATTAGAAAACTCTCCGTTGCTTTTCGGCATTTCTATCACGATATTTCCGTTTTCGTAATAGCCAATTGTAGATTCGCCAGAACCAAGCTTCACTCTGTAAACATCCTTTTTTGCTGTCGATTTGAAGGTAGCAAAGGGAACAGAACTATTGCCATCGACCAAAATAAACTGCGTGTCGTCGATTTTTATTTTTTGTAAAGTTGTTTTACCATTGGTATATCTCAAAGCAGTAGATACTTGCGTGGAAGTTTCTTTTGAGTTTGATTCGGAAGAGACTTTGTCGACTTCAGAAGACTTTGATTCAACAACTTGTTCTACAGTAACTTTAGGATTGGAAACAGGAATTTTGACCAAAGTCTGTCTCAATGCATCCTGATAACCTGGCTCAAACTCTTTTATTGTACTACTTCCCTTTTCAGACAAAATTACTTTATTACTACAATCTTTAAATTGTAAAATCACCTTGTTTCTGAACATACTTTTATCGTCTAACATTTCTGCAGTCAGAATTTTGCAAGGATTCATGAGCGCGTCATTAGGCCAATTGGATTTAGAATCTGTAAGAACCTGATATTTCTTCGCTTTCAAAGAATTTTTGAGGATCATATCCAAACCGTAGGACTTACTGTTTTTAAAATTAGCCAGCTCATCAGGGATTACCACATATTTGTAATCCGATACGATTTGAGCTTTGGCTGATATTAATAAGAAAATGGAGAATAAAATTGAGATTCTTTTCATTGTCTAGAAAATTTAATTTTTAATGAATTTTTGAGAATATAAAATTCCATCTTTTGATTTAATTTCAATGACGTACAGACCCTTATTGATTTTAGAGACATCGATGGTCTGATTTTCCTGAGTATATTTCCCAGATGAAACAATGTTTCCAGCCATATTATAGATTTTATAAGACTCAGGATTATAATCTTTATCATATTTGACTTTGATAAACTCCGAAGCAGGGTTAGGATATAATAGAAGTTTAATTTTCTGAACCGAGTTGTCTGCTTCTTTAATATTCAAATAAACGGGGAGTTCTGAAGTGACCTGGTAATACTCTAGACCAGACTTTTTGGTGACAGCGGTAAAAAGCAGTTTGTTCTCATCTACAAATAGATCACCTAAAAATTCATTTTTATCAATATTAAATGCATCTTCATTGCTAACATTTATTGTTAATGATACATTTTCCGTAGCCTTGCCATTGGTTCTCCAAAGTTTATTGTCATTGGTTTTGGTGAAATATACATAGTTATTGATACATTTCAAATCTTTGATGAAATTATCTTCTCCAGATTGATTTTCAACTTTATGAACCAATTCTGTTTGACTATAGTCATTAGTTTTCCAAAGCGCATAGATTTTGTCATAAGTTCCATCATAATAGCTGGAATAACGGTTTCCCGAGCCTATAAAAAGATTGTCTCCACAAGTCAACATTTTGTTCTGACTGCGGAAATAATCGCTATTGTTACCTGCTTGATAAATATTTTTGATATTTTCCGGCGTTCCATCGGTCTGATATATTGCGCCAGAAGTAGTGTAATAAAACTTATTTTTGAATTCGACACCTACATTATTAATGGCATCAGGATAAAAATAAGGTGTATAATGATTTTTCAACAATGTTGTACCAGATTGAGTTCCGTCAGAAATATATAAGCTGGAATTATAGAAAGAGCCATTGGAAAAGCTGCCTTTTGATATCAAAATTTTACCATTCAAAGCGCCCAGCAGTTTTGGATCACCATCGTTACTGTTTTCATCTAAAAAGCTGATGACACTTTTGGTGTTTTCCGGCGTTCCATCTGTACGCCAAATAGTTCTAATGCTGTTATCCTTGCCTATAAAATAAAGATAACCACCTGTTATAACTGTTTGAGAATCCAAATTATACAGCCCACCATTTTCGTCGGTAGAAATATCTTTCAGAAGCTCAATCTCAGTCGCACCTTTTTTGATTCTGAAAAGTTCTGTACCAATTCTACTGTCGTAAGCAGAAAATATGAGATATTCATCATTGAGATTTTCGAATATTCTACCAATATCATACAAAGTATTACCGACATACTTTACAAAAATAGTATTTTCAAATGTTCCGTCTGTTTTGGCGAAAAGTGAATAATTGTTATTATTGATGCCAACATTGTATGTTCCTTTCTGATAGATGTCATTGCCTAACTTTATCAACCCTGAATTAGAAAGGGAAGCCATCTCACCATTCCACTCGTGTTTCAAATTGTTAAGAATGGTTTTTTCCCCAGTTTCAGGATTAATCTTAAAAAATTGATTTCCATAGAGACCATTATTAGCCACGATGATTAATCCGCTAGAATTCCTGATAAAACCATTGGGATTACTGCTCTGCGTGGTATTAGAATCTGCCAGAAGCGATATTTCTCTCGTTTGTTTATTAACTTTGAATAACTCTGCGCCATTTTCTGGTGTAGATGCCGTCAAATAAAGAAAATCATTGCCGTCGATAAAATTACTTGCTTCATCTGTATAAATAGTTGGCGTTGCATTGGGAATTCGAAACAGTCCCTTTTCATCATTGTAAAGCCAGAAATTGCTTCCATTATTAGCTCTTGTCAAAATCAATTCCTGATAATTGGAAGAGGATTTATAAAGCAAAGGTCTGTCTAATTCGGGATCGGTAATTGGGATTTGTCTGGTTCCATCAGTTGTTCCATCAGTCTCCCATATTTGGTAATTCCCAGAATTATTGATAACATCAAAAGCAACTTTATTTCGATACCTAACGACCTTTGAATTGATGCCTACACTTCCCCAAACACCAGGAACGACATCTTTTATTAATTTTGTTCCATCAACTGTCCCATCGCTTACCCACGGCTCTGCTCCAAACGCAGAATCGGTTCCTCCAAAAACAAAACTATTTCCAAGCGAATATCCTTGCATAAAATTACCTCGTACTTTGTTGGTAAATTTTTTTGTACCAGCAGTGGTTCCGTCAGATTCCCAAACTGCTGACTCCGTATCATATGCGAAAAAATAAAACTTGTTGTTAAAATCAACAATATCAAAATCATTCCCAATTGCACTGCCTGTGTTTGAAATCTTCTTCAAAAGAAAAGTACCATCTGTAGTTCCATCAGAAATCCAGACTTGTTTTCCATTAATTCCATCGTCTATAGCTGTTACTACTTTGTTTCCAAAAACTCTCAGATTCACGGATCCGCTCGTATACGATCCGAAAGTCTTTAGCTTTTTAGTTCCTGCGTTAGTACCGTCACTTATCCACAATTGATAATTGATCAAGAAATAAATTTTATTTCCTGCTAAAACTACATCTTGGAAAAAAGATAAATCAGATGGAAAAGGAAAAACATATTGAGTTCCTGCTTCAGTACCATCAGTTGAAAACAGCCAATAGTTAGAAAAGTTGGATCTCGCTAAAAAGAATACTTTATCGTTTAAAATATTGAAGTGTGGATTATTATCAATCCCACTATTACTGAATGGAAAAATATCTTTTACCAACTTAGACTTACCTGTTCCGAAATCGTAATCCCAAAGTTCTCTCCCTGTATCGCCACCTTCTGCAGTGAAAATCAGTTGATTTTTATATCTCAAAGTGTAATAAGGCGTGCTGGAACCTTGAAAGTTAATTTCATTAAGTTTAGCAGTGATATTTTGTGCCTGAAAAAATGATATTAGAAATAAAGATATTAAAAGTAAAGTTCTTGTCATAGGATTTTGTTTTTATTAATTTCTGAAACCTTGCATATCCAATTTCAAAGAAAAGAAATTAGAATAAAAATTGGAACCACCAATTCCTGAGTTTGTGATGGCGTAATCTAATGTTAAGCCTTTATATTTAATTCCAATACCTGCACTGGGTTGGAAGGAAACTTTTCTTTTCAAATCTTCGATATCGGTAATCGATTGAAATCTATTGAGACCTAAACGTACGAATATCATATCCTGGAAAATCAATTCTCCTCCAACGTAAGGTGTGATACTCGCGAAATCTGTGGATACTAGAGCTGCGGTTTTTGCAAAATCAATATTGACTCCTGCTTCCGGTAATAACTTCAAATCTCTATTGAATTCGTAAGTTTTACTGACACCAAGATTCAACTTGGGCATTGTTATTTCCATTTTGTCTGTCGGAGCTGGGTTAAATTCTTCCCCATTCACAACTGCTGACAATTCTTTCTGATTGATTGTCCAGAAATTGACAGTAGTTGTTGCATCTCTCAGCATAAATCCATAATTCCAATCGGTGTCTGTACGATAAACTGCGCCAATATCAAATCCAAAACCATAACCACTTGCAAACTTCCCCACGTTCCTGTAAACGACTTTTGCTGTTGCTCCTACGTCTAATTTTTGATTTCCATTGGGATGAAAAGCGTAAGAAAATAATGCAGCATAATCTGAAGTTGAGAAAGAGCTGATTTTATCATAATCAATATTTCCCTCAGAATCTATTAACTGAGTTGTATTAAGAATATTATCAACCCCTAATCTTACTAATGAAATGGCAAAAACGCCATTTCCGTAATCCAAAGGTTTAGCATAAGCAATGTAATCGTATTTAGCAATGGATTCAAAATATTCTGCGTGCATCGCTGCGACTTGCCAATCGCGGTCAATTTTCATCAGACCAGCCGGATTCCACATCGGAGAATAAACATCATCCTGGTTAGAAATAACAGCGCCACCCATTGCAAGCCCTCTTGCTCCAGCTCCAATATTCAAAAATTCATTAGAATATTTTCTGATGATTTGGGCATCAAAGATTTGTGAAAAAATAATCAGTAAAAAAAATAAAATTCTTTTCATCAAAAGCTGTTTACAGAGGATTGGTTTCTGCAGTTATCTCTTCTTTTTTTCGTTTTGATTTTATAATACCATTGATAACAATTGCTGTAATCATCACCAAAGAAGCAATATAAAAAATGGGACTCATATGCTCTGAAGCTCCAAAGATAAAAAAAGCCAGAATAATCCCATAAACAGGTTCAAGATTTACAGTCAGAATCAATGTGAAAGGTGAAATAAACTTCATCAGCTTTACACTTTCGAACATTGGATAAGCCGTAAAAACAGATGCCAACAATACTATTAACGCAATATCGGTATAACTTATTTCACTGAAAGAAGAAATTTGTCCTGTGAAAATAAAAAACAGACTAATGACCAACCATCCGCCGGCAATCTCGTAGAAAATAATATTTCCGGAACTGGTTTTGCCAAAAATTTTACCGTTGAAAACCGAAAAAATAGTTCCGAAAAGCGCACAAAGGATTCCGTAAAATATGCCTTCTTTGTATTTCAATTCCGCATTAAAAATCAGAGAAATACAAATCACAATGATGATTCCTATAATAACCTCGATCCAATCTGGTTTTCTTTTAAAAACCAAAGGCTCGATCAAAGCTGCAAATAGCGTTGATAATGATAAGCAGGAAAGCGCGATTGATACATTGGAAACTTTAATTGACTGAAAAAAGAACAGCCAGTGAAAAGCCATAACACTTCCTATTCCAACCAATTTTAGCAACAAGCCTTTTGTAACTTTAATGCTTTCTTTTTTGACAATACGTAGATATAAGTAAAGAAAAACAGCAGCGAATGACATTCTGTAAAAAACCAAAAGTGGCGCATCAGTAGAAATCAATTTTCCTAAAATAGCTGTGAAGCCCCATAAAAAGACGATAAAATGTAACCTCAGCAGATAAGAATTCTTCATTAGGAATATTGATTTTCAATTTGCAAAATTAGGATAAATTTCTTGTTTTGAAGTCAATAACCTATGATGTCTCAACGAAAAAATCCGTACAAAAATTCATACGGATCTCTAATAAGAAAACTTATTAAAATAAACATAAACTAACTAAAAATTTATTTCATTTACCTCTCAAACGGAAAATCCAGAGATATATTACAAAAAGGAATATTAAATTTAAAGTAATAACAATTAATAAACTCTTTCGTTTTGCCATCAATCAAAAAATTTTATCTTTAGACCCAAAGAAAACCCTATGGATTTAGAATTCAATAAAAGAGAAGATATCAACAAGCTGAAACTTTCTGACACCAAGAAAATTTTGTCCAAAATCAAATTAGGAGGCGGCGAAAAAGCGCTTCAAAAACAACGCGATCAAGGAAAAATGACAGTGAGAGAACGTTTGGAGTATCTTTTTGATAAGAATTCTGACACCATAGAAATCGGTGCATTTGCAGGTTACGAGATGTATGAGAAAGAAGGTGGATGTCCTGCTGGCGGTGTGGTTGTAAAAATTGGATACATTGCCGGTAAACAGTGTATTGTTGTTGCCAATGATGCGACTGTAAAAGCTGGGGCTTGGTTCCCAATTACAGGAAAGAAAAATCTTAGAGCTCAGGAAATTGCGATGGAAAACCGTTTGCCAATTATTTATTTGGTAGATTCTGCAGGTGTTTATTTGCCAATGCAGGATGAAATTTTTCCAGATAAAGAGATGTTTGGCAGAATTTTCAGAAATAATGCTAAAATGAGTTCTGCAGGGATTATTCAGATTTCTGCGATTATGGGAAGCTGTGTTGCTGGTGGCGCTTATCTCCCGATAATGAGTGATGAAGCGATGATTGTTGACAAAACGGGAAGTATCTTTCTGGCAGGAAGTTATCTTGTTAAAGCGGCAATTGGCGAATCGATTGACAATGAAGCTTTGGGAGGTGCAACAATGCACAGCTCAATTTCTGGCGTCGTAGATTATAAAGCCAAGGATGATAAAGATGCTTTGGATCGCATTAAAAATATAATGAAGTCAATCGGAGATTTTGAAAAAGCAGGCTTTGACAGAACCGAAAGTTTTCCTCCAAAAGAAAATCCGGACAATATTTTTGGAATAATGCCAGCTGTGAGATCTGAGCAATATGACACTTTTGAAATCATTAAATGTCTCGTTGACAATTCCGAATACGAAGAATACAAACCAGATTACGGTAAAAGCATTATTTGTGCAACTGCCAGAATCGATGGCTGGAGCGTAGGTATTGTTGCCAATCAAAGAAAACTCGTAAAAAGCGGAAAAGGCGAAATGCAATTTGGAGGCGTGATCTATTCTGATTCTGCTGATAAAGCAACGCGTTTTATTGCTAACTGTAATCAGAGAAAAATTCCGTTGGTATTTCTTCAGGATGTTACAGGCTTTATGGTTGGATCAAAATCTGAACAAGGCGGTATTATAAAAGACGGTGCAAAAATGGTCAATGCGGTTTCTAATTCTGTGGTTCCGAAATTCACTGTGATTACCGGAAATTCTTATGGCGCAGGAAATTACGCGATGTGTGGAAAAGCTTATGACCCAAGATTGATTGTGGCTTGGCCGTGGGCAGAATTAGCCGTGATGGGAGGTTCGCAGGCAGGAAATGTTTTATTACAAATCCAGGAATCTTCGCTTAAAAAACAAGGAAAGGAAATTTCGGAAGATGAAAGGAAAGAGATTCTTGACAAAATTCTGAAAGATTACAACAAACAAATCCAGCCAACTTACGCTGCAGCAAGGCTTTGGACAGATGCAATTATCAACCCTCTTGATACCAGAAAATGGATCAGTATGGGAATAGAAGCGGCTAATCATTCTCCAATTACAGAAAAATTTAATCTAGGTGTGATTCAAGTATAAAATTTATTTTATCTTTGCAAGACACACTTATAAAGATGAAAAATTTATTTATTCCGATTGCCGGTTTCCTGGCAATCACCAACTTGTATGGACAATGCGCCATCACACCAAGTAAAATACCAACCCCAAACGAAATCACAACCATTACAGTTAATGCCGATGCACAATGTGATGAGTGCTATTCCTGGAAATCGTCCAACGAACAAGTTGTAAAGATTGAAGGCAACAACAAACTGAAAAGTGTAAATCTGGCAGGAAAAAGTTTTGGAAAAAGTACAATTTCTGTTTCTATCTTAACAGATAAAGGCGTTGTGCTATGCGAAAAAAACATTGACATTGTTGACCCAAAACAAAATCTTCTTGAGAACAGTTGTGGTATCAATATCGATGATTTCAAAGATGTGAAGGTGAGCGAATCTATTATTTCGTTCTTTCCAAATGCCAATTCCGGAGATTATGTTTACAAATGGACTGTAACTTATGCCAATGGTGAAGCCAGTGAATCCACAGAAAAGATTCCGCAATTCACATACTCGGAAAGTAATTACATCAATTCTGTAAAACTTAAAATTAGCAACAAAGTTCTTTTGTGCTCTATTACATTGTCGAAAAAATTTGATGCTAACTATTGGAAAGCTTCCAAAAACATCGTGGAGCAGAAAGTATATTCTCCAATCAGTTACAGCGATTATGTGAAACCGACAGACAAATCTAAAATATCACATTAAGTCTTAAAAACTTAAATAAACTGAAGAAACTTCCAGCAATGGAAGTTTTTTTTATTCTTAATTTCAAATAAATTTTAATAAAATTAAAATATTTTTTAACTTTATTAAAATTATTATTACATTTGTAAAACAAAATTAAACTAAATGAAACTTCCCATTATATGTCCAAGTTGTGATCACACTCTGAATGTAAGTCAGATGAAATGTCCTTCTTGCGCAACACAAGTCAATGGCGATTACGAACTTCCCACGCTTTTGAAACTGAGCAGGGATGATCAGGACTTCATTCTCAACTTTTTTCTTTCCAGCGGAAGCATCAAAGAAATGGCAAAACAAGCCGAACTTTCTTATCCCACAATGAGAAATAAAATGGATGACCTCATCGAAAAAGTCAAAAAACTTCAAAACTAAAACCATGACTTGGAAAACTATATTCAATCCGTTTGAAAAATACGATGAGAAAACATTGTTCATTGTTGGAATTGCATTCCTGATTCTTCTGATTCCTATCGGTTATTGGACCAATGCTTATTTTACCAGCATCTACAGAATCTCATATTTGGAGGAAAGCGACCTGTATGGCATTATTGTTCCCACGCTTATCAGCTTTGTTTCAACCATTATTGTACTGTATCTTTTAGGAATTATTCTATACCGAAAAACCAGAATTATTGACATCGTTAATACAGTTTTGATTTCACAAATTCCTATTATCCTGCTACTATCAACAGAAAAAATACATTATATAAAAAACGTTGGCGACAGAGTAAGAATTTATCAGGAGAATCCTTCCATTGCTTTTCCTTTCTTGGATTTTGTAATATTGATGCTCGTGATTTTTATTACATTGGGAAGTTTGATTTACAGCTTCGTTCTTTTCTATAATGGATTCAAAACCGCTACTAATATTAAGAAATGGCAGCACATTACACTCTTTTGTGTGGTTACATTTCTGACCGTTGTCATTTGCCAGATATTCAATAACTAAATACTAATTTTTTATGAAAACCAAACTTTTATTGGTGCTGATTTTATTAGCACAGACTTTTTACGCCCAAGATTTAACAGGTTCCTGGAGAGGTGAAATCGATTTAGGAACGATGAAACTCCCTCTGATTGTTGAAATCAGAAAAGAAAACAACGCTTACATTTCTACTGCAAGAAGTCCAAAACAAGGAGACAAAATTATCCAGGTTGATAAAACTGAATTCAGTAATAATGAATTGATTTTTGAAATGAATGAGCTGAAGGCGTCTTACAAAGGTCAATACAAAACTGACCATTTTGAAGGAACATTCGAACAAAACTCAAGATCGTTCCCATTAAGTTTTTACAGAAATGACGGCACCGATAAATCAAGTCCAAAAGATGAAAAGATCAAAGACATCGGCAACAGAGAAATCAATACTAAGAAAATTGATGAATTCTTAAACTACTTAACGGCGAACAAACAGTCTGTTGGAAGTATTTCGATTTTCAGGAAAGGGAAAGAAATCTACCAAAGAAACTTTGGGCAAGACCAATTACCTAATGTAAAATGGAATCCCAACACGCAATATCAGGTTGGATCTATCAGCAAATTGTTTACCGCTGTAATGCTGATGCAACAGGTAGAAAAAGGAAAACTGAACATCAATGACAAGCTGTCCAAATATTACCCTGAAATCCCAAATGCAGACAAAATCACCATCGAAAAACTGATGAATCACACCAGCGGTCTTGGAGATTATGTTGGAGAACATTACCAATGGATTTTCAAAAAATCAGTCGGAGACAGAGCAATTCTTGATACGATCAAAGCACAAGGCGTAGAGTTTGAGCCAGGAGAAAAAACGAGATATTCCAATTCCGGTTATTATCTGTTGAGCAGAATTTTGGAAAAAGTTGCCAAGAAGCCTTATAATGTTCTTCTGAAAGAAAATATCACCAGCAAAGCCAATATGCAGAATACTTTCTCGGTTCTTGATAATCCGAAAAACGTTTTCAAGTCTTTTGAAAATAAAGACGGAAATTGGGTAGAAATTGAGGATTTCGATTTTCATAACTGTATCGGTTTGGGCGATATTGTTTCTACGGCTTATGACCTCAATCTTTTTATTAATGACTTGTTCGATAATAAGTTCGTTAAAAAAGAAACGCTGGAAAAGATGCTGCCAAAGCCAAGTTCAGATCTAAAATTCGGATTAGGAATAATGCCTGTTCCGTTTTATAATCAGGTTTCTTTTGGACACGGAGGTGATACAGCCGGAAGCCACTCCATCACATCTTATAATACGAAAGAAGATTATTCGGTTTCTATGGTTATTAATGGAGAAGAATTTCCACATAACAATCTTGCTATCGGCATCCTGAGCTTGATTTATGATTTAGATTATGAATATCCTAAATTCGGATCTGAAGCTAAAGCTTCTAAAGCATCTGAGAAATTCCAAAAATATATTGGCGATTATACTTCACCTGATATTGCTATGGATTTGAAAATCTATTCGGAAGGTGATCAATTATTTGCCCAAGGAAAAGGACAATCTGCATTTCCATTAGAACTTGTGGATGAAAATCAATTCAAATTTGCGCCTGCAAAAATTGAGGTGGTTTTCTTTCCGAATCGGTTACAATTAATTCAAAACGGAAAAACTTACAACTACACCAAAAAGTAATTCATAAAAACATGCGCAGAAGTTGATCAATTGTTGCGCACCCATCGCTTCGTCTCTGCGCAGAGATGACTCTACCGATACGCAACTTTATTATAAAAAACGAGGCTTTTCCTTAATAGGATCGGCCTCGTTTAATAAAAACACAATTATGATAAACTTTATTTCTTGATAATTTTTGTCGTTTCTGTTTTTCCTTCCACAACGGCCTTCAAAAAATAAATGCCTGAAGATAATTTGCTCAAATTAATAACATTTGTATCATTAATTTCCTGGAGCAATTGCCCTGTAACACTATAAACCGAAATGTGATTTACCTTTCTATCAGATGAAACGGTTAAAGCCTCATCAACCGGGTTCGGATAATATTGGATAGCAATTTTATCCACATCAGAAACGCCTAATTGTCCGATATTCAAAGAATAATCTTCGACCTGACCGTAATAAGAATCTCCACAAGGCGTTGTATTTGGATTGGAGATTGCTCCGTAAAGTCTGACTCTCATCTTGGTTCTTCCAACTTTTATGGTTGTAGGGATTGTTATGGTTCCACTCCAAGGTGATTTTTTAAAACTACTTGTCAACACTTTTTCACCAACATCATCGAAATCACCATCTTGATTAAGATCTATCCAAACAAGAACCTGATCATAATCCGAGGATCCGGTAGATGACGACGCCGTAAAACTATAACTTTTGCCTGGCGTAACATTTCCAACAACGTTAGAGAAATCTTCGTAACCCGCATTGGATGTAGAACTATTGTTGATATCTGCAAAATTCACATTAGAAATTTTCTCAGAAAACAAATAAGTTGATGCTGCAGAACAATAGTTAAATGAACCTGTAAAGAATGTTTTCTGTGCATATTCTCCCGTAGTCCCGTTACATACAGCAGCCACATTCACATCATAGGATTTGTTGATTTCCAGTTGGGATAATTCGTAATGATTGGTAGTTAAGCTATTAATTATTATCCAATTAATGTCGGAAGATTTTTTGTATCTCAAGGTATAAGTAGCTCCTGAAACCAAATCCCAATCTATGTTTGCAGTGGTTTGGGTAATATTGCCAGCTGACAAATTGTTTGGTGCAGAACCATTACAAGCAGTAACACTGGATACAGCTACAGTTCCGAGAGCATAAAAAACATTATCAACTGCAGAAACTCTTACTATAATATCCTGATTGGCAGAAACTGTTGAAAAGTCTAAGGATTCTGAGCCGTCATTTGGTGTTGAAGCTGTTAAAGTAATCCAAGTGGAACCCTGATCAGATGAATAATCAATTTTTACATTTGAAACATTGTAGGGTGCAAGGTTGGTATTTACAACATCCCAAGTAATCAGGCTGGAAACGTTGTTATAAACTTTTGTAGTTGTCATTTTAAAAGGTCCGTCATTTCCAATCGTAATTGTCTGAGAGCTATTTGCGGTCTGTTGTTGCGTTACATTCGGATTATTATCTCTTACCAGAACTTTGAAGTTCATTATTCTGGCAACATTAGAAACCGATTCCCAATCTGCAGCACTAGATAGACTCCCTCCAATAACTGTGTTGAGCTTTGGAAAATATCTGTAAGGTAAGTTCGAAGGTGGCAAAGAACGGAATTTGACACCATTGGTATTATTGTCCATCACTGTCGTAACAGGACTAGTCGCCAGATCATACTCTTCCCAACTGTAAGTCAATGGATTATTTTCTGAATCTGTGGCGTTGGCTGTTAATACAAAAGCAGTCCCCTTCGGAATAGTTTTGTTTTGTAAATCCGATATAACTGGTGGATTATTATCAACATTTGTACTTATTCCACAACTTTGAGTATCCATATAAGCCTGAACCTGTTCCACACTTCTCACATGAAAATAGGAATCTGAATAGCTTTGTACATTATCAAAAATCGAGATGTTTGCATATCCCATAATTGTTGAGCCGGATCCTGGTTCCATATGAGCCGTTTGATTTGGCGCAGCCTGAATATCAAAAGAATAAGTGTGATCCGCACCAAACTGATGCCCCATCTCATGAGCCACTAAATCGATATCGAAACGTTCACCCTCTGGACCACCTGATTTTGGCGTACTGAAGGCTGCTCCTTTTGCCTCATCATCAGTATTACTGGAAGGATTTTTGCAAACATTTCCAACAGATCCAGCAGATCCTGAACCTCCGGCTCTTCCAAACAAATGACCAATGTCATAAGCATCATTCCCAATAACCGACGTCAAAGTTTGTTGTAATTCCAGGTTCCAGGCGCCACCAATTCCTATATTTGCATTGGAGTAAGGATCAGTTGACGGATTAGTGTAAATCAACTGAGGAAAATCCTGCACATCCAGATGAATGGCAAAATCTTTTTCGAAGACACCATTCACTCTTGTTATTGTAGCATTAATAGCAGCAAAAGCTTGTGGGACACCACCAAAATACTGTGTATATTCTCCAATTACAGAAATTGCCAATCGGTAAGTTCTGTATTTTTTATCACCTGCTTTGCTGAAATCTGTTAATGAATTTGAGAAATTCGAGCCTTTCGTTAACTGATTGATTTGATTTCTACTAATTGTGGATTCAGTAGTAGAACAGGAAAATGCGACCTCTCCGTTTTGTTTTTCGGTTTTTGGGAAAACGCCGTAAACTGTTTTTTCTGTATTTAATGGTTCAATAAATTCATACTTTCCATCTCTGAACATCATCGATTGTAAATCATAAGGCGACACACTGAATCTCACCCAGACAGTAGGATCGCCTACTTTTACACCAACATAAGAACCCAATTGATAACGATCTGCCAGAGATTTTTCTACAACAGGTAAACTGTAAACTTCAAATTGTTCAATCTTTCCTTCTAATGTTGGTAGATTGATAATAATCGGTTTGTTATTTTTTCCTGTTGGTTGTGCTGAGGTCAACTTTGTCCTGATAGAATTAAGATCAAGAGAATAGAAATTGGTAGCTTTTGTTTCTTTTGATTTGGTTCCCTTCATTATTGTAGGATTCCATTGAGCAAAAGACCAAATTACCCCGCTACAAACAAAAAGAACAGTGAATATTTTCTTCATAAATATATTTAATGAAATTATTATAAATAACTAATAAGAAAACGAGGCCTTTCCCGATAAGATCAACCTCGTATTGAATTAATAATTATGATGAATTAGATTTACTTTTTAATCAACTTTGTCATTTCAGTTTTACCTTCTACAACTGTTTTCACAAAGTAAATTCCGGAAGATAGTTTCGTAAGATTAATGACATTAGAATTATTGATTTCCTGAATCAATTGTCCGCCAACATTGTAAACCGAAATTTGATTCACTTTTTTGTCTGATGAAACTGTCAGAACATCATTCACAGGATTTGGATAAACCTGAATTTTCGATTTGTTAGCCACATCATTCACCGCCATTGTCTCGATTGAAAATTCATCCGCTCCAATATCTGGCGTTGTTGTGCTTCTTGCAGCTCCGTCAAAGTCAGTTGTCACATCTGCTAGAACAACCCCTTTGTTATCGATTGGAGAGTTCTCCGCATTAAGCGCAATGTGAAGATCAGAATCAGAAACGAATTTCGGAAGAGCTTTCAGAGAATTATCATTTCCTCCTAAGATACTTTTCATACCAGCAATATCTGTATATGCAGGCGGCCCGCCTGGCGTTTGACCTAATGCCGGACCAGAACTGTAGGCAATATTATTATCGATATTAGAATAAATCGAAGCAACAGGTGGTGTTGACATTGCGAAAGCAGGAATTGTAGTATCCGCCAGATTAACAGCGAAAATATTATTTCTAAGATCAATTGCACCAGCGCCAGAAACGCCAGAAGTCACACTGAAAGCGATTGGGACACCTTTATTAGTTCCGTCATTCTGAGTTTCGGTCAAGTAAACAGAGTTATTATAAACTTTGTAGCCGGTTCCTGCATTAATTAAGATGCCTCCAGTATAATTTGCTGATGAAGTATTAGCCGCAAAACTAGAGATTTTTGAAATGAAATTGTTACTTACTAATGTGTTTGATACAGTTCCTGCAGACAAGATAATTGCCTCTGCTCCATAACCTACCGTAGTTGCCGTTCTTAAACCTGTCAGGTTTTTGATTTCATTTTGACTTATAACCGTACCAACCGTGGAACCTCCCAAGCTAATTCCCACAACAGAACTGTTGAATCCATTACTGGACATATTGGAAATTTTGTTTCTGAGAATCTTGTTTGCCGTAGGTACACCACCAGCTCCTGCATTGTTAAAAATTTGGATTCCTGTTGCACTTCCTCCTCCTGCATTATTTACAGTGATGTTATCAATGATATTATCAGAAACGGTAGAGTTCATTGTAGAAACTGCCAGCCAAATTCCTCTTTTTCCTTCGTTGGATGTATTTTCGAAGTTTCCGATTTTATTTTCAGAAACAACCACGCCATCTGTACCACCTAGATAAATTCCCATATATCGGTTACAATTCTCTCCGCTTGTTGAAAGATCATTTTTTGTAATCACAGAGCCAGAGCCATTTCCAACCGCAGAAACTGCAATCATATAAATCCCTTGATAAGATTTTTGAATGGAATTATTTTCTAATCTGATATTATTGAAATAGCCTGCCGTCTGCGCACCAGCTGTATTACTTACAATAATTCCGCTTCCCGTCGTTTTTGCACCGTTAATGATTGTTGTATTTTTTACCGTCACATTATTCAATGGATTGGCAGCATCAGAAGATCCCATTCCAATCACAACAGATCCAGTTGCAAAACCATTAACAATACTAAGATCTCTGGAGTCTGAACCATTATTACTTCCGTCGATTGTCACATTACTACCTAATATTCTCAGAACCGGACCAGCCGTTGTTGAGTTGGTAATTGTAGCAGTAATTCCTGTCGCAGGTTTTAATGAAACAGAAGTAAAGTTTGAAGTTGTTCCCGTGCTTCTATTCAGAACTGCTGTTGCAGTTTCAGATGTGTTTGCTGTAAGCGTGATGTTGATTGTACCTTGATGTGTTCCGGCATTGATAGCATCAAAAGCGCCTTTCACTGTGGTATAAGTAGCAGTTTCAGTTCCGGAAGTTGCAATCACATCTACTTGTGCCATTGCTACAGTTCCTATAAAACTGGATAAAAAAAGTATAGTTTTTTTCATATAGATTTCTTGAATTTCGGTTAAATTTTGGCAAAAAAAATCCCAGCTATCGATAAAAGATAGTTTTACAATAGCCGAGAAGATTTTAGATTATTTGAAAGAAATTTGATTATTTCTTGATGACTTTAGAAGTCTCTGTTTTTCCTTCTACATCAGTTTTAATAACATAAACGCCAGCAGATAGATTGTTCATATTAACCGTGTTGGCGTTCTGAACTGTTTTTACCAATTGTCCAGCAGTATTGTAAACTGAAATCGAATTCACTTTTTTGTTTGATGAAACTGTCAATACATCTTTAACCGGATTTGGATACAACTGAACTCTGTTGAAAGAAGTTTCTCCTGTTGCTAATGCTTCCGTAACTTTTAATGTGTAATCTTCAACTTGTCCATAATTATAGTTGCCGCAAGCGCCGGTTGGCCAGAACATTGCAAAAGTCGAAGGCGAATTAACTTTTAGAAGTCTCAATCTTGTATTTCCAACCACTGCATCTTCAGGAACTTTAATTGTTAATTCAGCAAATTGATCATCCATCCCTGTGCTTCCTTTTACAAAACCGATTCTATAGATTTCGTTTGCATTATCAAGTGTTCCATTCTGATTCCAATCAATAAAGGCAGTAAAAGTGCTTACTTTCCAAGATCCAGCTGTATTTCCTTTCACTGTGATTTTATATTCTTTACCTCTTTCAAGATTTCCAACTTTAGAAAGGAAATTTTCGTAAGAACTGCTGGCATTAGGATCAGATGCATTGGTAATATCCGCAAAAGTTACAGATGTAATCGGTTCAGATGTAGTTGCTGAAACCAAGCAATAAGACGAAGTACTTGGGTTGTTTGGCAATACTCTTATTTTTGTACTTCCTTTCAAACCTTCTCCCGACCAGTCATTGTAGCTCAATACCCAGTTACCTTCTACAGGCTGAAGTGGAACCATTCCTGCAGGCGCAAAAAGTCTGGAATTAGAATTGAAATCAATACTCAATTCCCCATTCTCATCTGCATACATTTCTTCATCCTTATTCAATTCCCAACCACCAGAAGCAGGATCACCCACATTAATTTTTACCTGACCGTAAGGAACCAAATTTTTCACTTTTACTTTTGATCCCGAAACAAAATCTCCCATTCTGAATTCTGCAGGAGCAGCTTCACCAGTAATCACATGTTTAGGATCTTTGATAACCGTATAATTTCCAGAAGCCGTTTTTCCGGAAGCATCTTCAACATTAAGAGTATAATATCCTAATGGTGACACATTAGTCCAACCATTGAACTGGAAAGTCACGTTTCCACTCGCATCTGTTGTAGAAGATAAACTTCTTAAACCACCTTGCGGATCAACCGATGTAAATTTGATTGCAGAATTGGCTGCAAAACCACTTCCGGTCACTTGGATACCGTAAGCCCAATACCAATATTCATATATACTATTTGCTGCCGTAGGATTACCTGGTACTTCTGTATTAATTGATATCGTTTGTGCAGATAACATCCCCGATAAAAATAAAGAAGCAAAAAAAGCGTTTTTCAATTTCATATCATTCAAATTTAAATTATGGATCAAATGTAGTTGTGAAATTGAACAAAAGGAAATGTTTACTGTTTAGAATCGTAGAATTTACAAGAATTAAGACAATGTTTTAGGAACACAAAACACTGAAAAACAAACAATTAAAATAAAGAAGCTATCAAAATCAATTATTTACCGATTTCAGTCGATTTATTCTTTTTTTGATGTAAAATAAACTTCCGAATACAATTAAAAATATCAAAATAACAAACATACCGAATAATCTTTGATTATTTTCCAATTCCAAATCCCGAGATTCTATATTTTTATTTAACAGGTCCGAGAAAGATTTTTTTTCTATATCATCATTTTGAAGCAGATGATTTTCTAGTTTTTGGCTGTAATAGAAATATTTCTCTTTATCATTTTGCCCGAGATAATTTTGACTCAATGCATCGTAAACTTCTGTTAACATTCCTATGTTAGAAGTATTCCTTATTTGTTTTTCAGCTTCTAACAAAATTTTATTAGCTTTCTCAAATTGCTTTTTACTTTCGTAAACAGCGGCGAGACCAATCTTAGCATATGGATAAAGTTCTGAAATTTTGTGATATTCAGTTTCTTTAACTACTTCCAAATAAATACTTTCCGCCTCATCAGATCTTCCAATATCAATCAGAGAATAGCCTTTTTGCATTTTAGTAATATTGACATTCAGTAAAGTGCTTTTATCTTTGCTCTTCTTATATTCATTAATCGCTTTATCAAAATACCGAATTGCAAACTCTGAATCCAGATTATCTTTGTAAATCAATGCTTTAACAAAATAAATATTCGCTGTAACCTGTTGCAGAGAGTCATCATTGAGGTAATCAATAATCGTTTCCGCTTTGTTGAGGTAATTAATCGCTTTTTTGTTGAGCTTAAGGATATAATACTGATTTCCAATGAATCCCAATGCATTAATCATCATCAAAGAATCCTTTCCTTTTTGGGAATTATTGAGAGATTCGAAGCCAAATTTGAGCGCGTCAGAGGAAAGGTGTTTTACAGAATATGCACTTCCTTTTGCCAGCAAGAATTTACTTTTTAGTCTTCCACCATCTATTTTTGGCTCCAATTTTTTCAATGTAGTCAATGCAGAATCAGGATTTACAAAGGCCATTCTGTCTGCCGATGTTATTTTCTCTTCCAGCTTCACATTATCTTCCGATTGTCCAAAAACAACCTGAGAACTCATCAAAAAGAAAATAAATAATAACGTTTTCATAATTATTTATTTTTCAGCTGGTCGATAAACTGCGAAGGACTCGTTCCTGTCACATTTTTGAAAATCGTAGTAAAAGTAGTTCGGGATGCGAAACCAGCTTCTTCCGCCAAATAGCTTGTTTTATATTGCAGATATTCCGGATTATTTTCCAATTTATCCACTATATATCTAACTCTTAGTTCATTAAGATAATTACTAAAATTTTTCTGTTTATGTTTATTGATGATTTCCGAAAGATATTTTGAGTTCGTGTCCAAACGTTTTGCCAATACTGCCAAAGACAAATGTGGATTGGTCACTTCCTTTGATTTTTCGAAAACATCCAATTTGGAAAGAATTAGGTTTTCTGTTTTTTCCGGAATTACGAATACGTTACTTGCCTGAAAATCTTTCAGTTGATCACTCAACTTCTGTTCATATTCATCAGAAATATTTCGTTTTTCTATTTCAGAATTGACCATTTTAATTCTATTTTTTAACACTAAAAAGTAAATTAAATAGCCTATAACAGATAAAAATCCGATGACAAATAAGGCAAATAGAATTTTGTTTTGGAAATCTTTTTCCGAGAGATTAATTTGTTTTTCCTTTTGGTCGATGAGGTTGATGATGTTGACGCGCGCATTCTGCAAATCTGAAATCGAAAGCTTCAACAGCCTGATATATTCTTTTCTTACACGAAAGCAGTCTTCTGCATTTCCTCCATTACAGACTTCCTGAGACCAATATTTGTACAAATCTCTGTAGAAAACATCACCATATTGGGGATTTTGTTTTTTGAGCACCAGCAAATCAGATTCCTGAAAATCTTTAGTTTTAATTTTTGATTTCAGAAGATTAATATTAGATAAAAACTTGAAATAAGAATTATCTTTAAAATCAATTTTGCTAGGCTGATTTTCTATTTCTGACTGAATCTGATTAAGTTGCATCGCAAAAGTAGGATACAAATCAGATTGTAAATTTTGATTTTTCTGAATCAAAGCCAGTGCTTCTTTATATTTTTTCTCTGCAACCAGAGTCCGAATCTCCAACTCAGCTTTCCAAAGTTCCACTACTTTTTTCTCTTCATCTTTCAAAGATTTTGACAAATCATCAAGCTCTAAAATAGAATGAGAAACAGATTTCTGAAACCCTATTATCTGATAAATTTTGGCAATAAGATATTCGTTTTTAGCTTTGAAAAAATCGCTGTTGACATTGAGAGAAAGCCTGTCGGCAGAAATCAATTTTACGATAGCATCATTATATTTTTCAAGATTAATGTAAATCTCTGCTTGTAAAAGACAAGCATTATAAACATCATCTACGCTTCCAAAACTTTGATTGGCAACAATATATTGTGCCGTTTTCAAAGCTTTTTCCGGATCAGAATACATTAATGCTTCTACATCTTTGGTCAAGTTCTGCGCATCAGTAATTTGCGAGTTAGCACTGACTGCCAACATCAAAAAAACCAACAAAGAAAAGACCTTTTTCCACATATTCTGCTTAATCCCAAAACCAAACAATAAAGATAAAAAAATCTAAGCTCAAATCAATTTTAAATTTAAAATAAGATACAAATCAGACTAATTCTCTAATACTTTTCCGATAATCTTTTTACGATGCTCAATTCCCCATTCCGCAAGATTCTCAATGATTTTTTTCAACGTTCTTCCATAGTCTGTCAATGCGTATTCTACACTTATCGGTTGCGTATTGAGGACTGTTCTCGTGACCAGCTGATTGATTTCTAAATCCTTCAGTTCACTGCTCAACATTTTTGCAGAAACACCTACAATCTCTTTTTGCAAATCCGAGAAGCGCATTTTATCATAACAAAGCGCCGCAATGATTTGGACTTTCCATCTTCCTTTCAAAATATCCATCGTATCCTGAACGGCGAGAAGATTGGTTTTACAACATTTTATTTTCATATTAATCTTTTATTTTCAAAATCATAATATTAATTTATCATTAATATTATTTCGTAACTATTTAATTATCAAATAAGTTACTTTTTAGTAACAGTAACTTTTTGTAACTTAATTACAAAAATAAACTTTTCTTATTTAACTTTGAACCTTCAAATTAAAAAAATCATCTAAAAATGAGTTTATTAGAAGACTTAAATTGGCGTTACGCAACCAAAAAAATGAACGGACAAGCCGTTCCTCAAGATAAAGTAGATTACATTGTAGAATCTGCAAGATTAGCACCTTCTTCATCTGGTTTACAACCTTACAGATTATTTGTCATCTCGAACAAAGAATTATTAGAAAAAATACAACCGATTGCTTTTGACCAGGCTCAGATTACGGACGGTTCTCATCTTTTGGTTTGGGCTGCTTGGGACGGCTATTCTCACAACAGCATCTCCGAAGTTTTCGAAAAAACAACATCTGAAAGAGGAATTCCAAAAGAGGCGATGGACGATTACAAAACCAGACTTTGGGGAATGTACGAACCTCTTGGGAACGAATGGCACGCAACACACGCTGCGAAACAAGCTTACATCTCTTTCGGATTGGCAATCGCTGCAGCTGCTGAACAAAAAGTGGATGCAACGCCGATGGAAGGATTTAACAATCAAGCTCTGGATGAATTATTAGGATTCGCTGAGAAAGGATTGAAAAGTGTTGTGATTCTGCCTTTAGGTTACAGAGATACAAGCGGAGATTGGCTGGTAAATCTTAAAAAATACAGAACACCAAAAGACGAATTCATCACTGAGATCAAATAAAATTATTTTTTTCGCTGATTAGACAGATTACGCTGATTGTAAAAAATAGGCTTATTTCATAAAATCTGGGAGAAAAAATTAAATAAAAAAGCGGAAATTAATTTTCCGCTTTTTTTGTCTATTATCTTTTATCTAAAAGTCTAATGTCTGAATTTAATATCCTAAAAGTTTCAAGACATCTTCTGGCCTTTGCTCTTCCCGGAACAATTCGTAAGTGATATTTCCGTCTTCATCTTTATCAATCAAAATATGTTTTGGCTGAGGCATCAGACAGTGATGGACACCACCGTAACCGCCAATAGTCTCCTGATAGGCGCCTGTATGGAAAAAACCAATGTACAAAGGTTTCGTTTCATTGAAAACAGGAAGATAAATAGCATTGGTATGCTGTTCAGAGTTATAGTAATCATCCGAATCACAAGTCAATCCACCAAGAAAAACTCTCTCATAAGAATCATCCCAACGGTTCAATGGCAACATAATGAAGTGACGGGAAATAGCCCAAGTATCTGGCAAAGTGGTCATAAAAGACGAGTCAATCATATTCCATTTTTCTCTGTCGTTCTGACGTTTCTGAGAAATAATTTTATAAAGATGACCTCCACTTTCTCCAACTGTGAAACTTCCGAATTCTGTATAGATATTTGGTTCTTCAACACCTTCTTCCTCACAGAATTTCTTGATTTGCATCACGATTTCGTTAACCATATATTCGTAATCATAATCGAAGTTCAAGGATGTTTTGATTGGGAAACCACCACCGATATTCAACGAATCAACTTCTGGTGCAATTTTCTTCAACCTTGCATAGACGCGAAGACATTTGTACAATTCGTTCCAATAATAAGCCGTGTCTTTGATTCCGGTATTGATGAAAAAGTGAAGCATTTTCAGCCTAGCATTCGGATGTTCCGCAATTTTTTGACTGTAATAAGGAATGATATCCTTGTATCCGATTCCTAATCTTGAGGTATAAAATTCGAACTTCGGCTCTTCCTCAGAAGCAATTCTGATTCCGATGTCAAAAGTTCTGTCGATGCTTTCCGTTAGCTTATCCAACTCTCTGTAGTTATCAAGAATCGGTGTGATATTTTCGAAACCATTATTAATCAGCTCCGAAATTTTTGCCAAATAATCATCAGTTTTGAAACCATTGCAAATAACTTCGATATCTTTAGCCACTTTTCCTTTGTCGTAAAGCGATTTTACGATATCCATATCATAAGCAGAAGACGTCTCCAGACTGATATCATTTTTCAACGCTTCTTCCACAACAAACGCAAAATGACTGGACTTTGTGCAGTAGCAATATCTGTAATTTTTCTGATAATCGTTTTTTTCAAAAGCTTCTTTGAACCAGAATTTTGCCCTTTCTATATTCTGAGATATTTTTGGTAAATAATTGAACTTCAAAGGAGTTCCGAATTTCTCCACAACTTCCATCAGATTGATGTCGTGGAACTTCAGATTATTTTCTTCTACACTGAATTCCTCAGTTGGAAAATAAAGCGTTTGGTCAATTAGTTCAGAATATTTTATTTTCATTTCTGGCTAAAAAAATTTAATTGTTTTACGATGCAAAATTGCATAAAAATAATGGATTCTGAAAGCTGAATTACTGCCAATACACAATATTAATTTTGTGTTTTTCATAAGTTAAAGAACAAGAATCTTTTGTTCTGTAAGCTATCAGATTTCCAGTAGAATCAAATTGCAAATCCGAGAATTCAATTTCACAATTTTCCACAGTTTTTGCATTCGGATAAGATTTTGAAGATAAAATTTTCTTCACAACCGACTCTTGCCGAACGACTTTCAAATGTTCTTGTTTAGACAATTTTGAGTCTGTATAAGTTTCAATTGTAGCTTCTTGTATTTCAGATTTTGTATCAAGGACAAATTTCTGCTTGGTTGTATTTTTAAATATATCAAAACTCGTTATCTGATACGAATTATCATTCCAACTAATTTCTCCTTTCTGTAAAAAATTGCCGTTCCAAAGATTCTGTACAAAAGCCTTGATTTTTCCGTTATCAAATTCTAGTATAAATGGACAATCTCCAACATTCTGAATTTCCAAAATAGCTTCCAAATGTCCTTCTTTATCAAAACTATACTGATATTCTTTTACAATTTCCCCGTCATAAGGCTCAGCAAAATCACTTTTTCCGGCATCAAAATAAATGATGTAATGTGCACTTTTTACTTTTCCTTTGAATTGAGGATTCAGATAATCAATGACTTGAGAACTACTCAGCAAGGTCATTAAAAGAAGTAAAAAACACAAAAATTTACTCATACTATTTCTGGATAAAAATCAGCAAATCACCTTCTTTATATTGGATTGAAACTTCTTGACTATCTGCAACATTTCTCGTGCCGATTCTTTCTCCGAGTATTAAATCTTCCTGATACAAAGGCCATTTCAAACCAACTGTTTCGATGCTTTTTGCAATAGGGAAAGGCATTAACGAAATCATTTTATCCTTCACACCAGAAATTGAAAAATCTTTAGGAATAAAATAATAGGACGAATATTCATCAAAAAACCTAAGGTTCAACTTATCTTTAAAAGCAAAAGCAACACTCAGATTCCCCAGAAAGTGGTCTTGTTCTCCTCCACTACCGCCATAAACATCAATATTTTCAAAACCTTTTTCTATAATGATTTCCAAAGCTTTATGAAAATCCGTTTTGTTCTGGTCAGGCGTTTCTATAATTTCAAACTGATGATTCTCAGACTGTTTAATAATATCTTCTTCAATTGTATGAGAATCGAAATCACCGGAAATAAAGCTAAGTTTGTCTAAAGGAAACTTCAATTGTTTCAAATAATGAAATGCACCATCTGTACAAGCAATCAAATCATAATCTGACAAATTGGGAATGGATTTTGGAGAATCTCCGTTGATGAAAAGAAGGGCTTTATTTCTCATTATCTTTTTTATGTTTCCATTTCAAGAAAAAGCCTTTTCCAGTTTCATCTGTAGGTTTTGCAACTGTACAAGAGGATAAAAAAACTGCACCAATTAAGATTATACTTAATTTTCTCATCATCTTAACTTCTATCATTAGGATTCCAATATTCCTCCGATTCATTATTTAACTTCGAAACATATCTTGCCAAAACAAAAAGATAATCTGACAAACGGTTCAGATATTTGATTAATTCCGCACGCACTTCTTCGGATTGATTAAGGAAAACCAAACTTCTTTCCGTACGTCTGCAAACCGTTCTCGCCACGTGAAGAAAAGTCGCCGCTTTTCCGCCTCCAGGTAAAATGAAATATTGCAAAGGTTCTAATTTTGTTTCCATTTCGTCCATCCAAATTTCCAATTCTTCAATTTCTTTGTCAGAAATCACCAATGGCAACCTTGCTTTTCCATTAGCCAAAAACAATTTATCAATCGGTGTCGAAGCTTCGGAACCAACTGTAAACAAATCAAATTGGATTTTTTTGAGTTGATTAATGACACCTTTATCGTCGATATGAGATTTTGCAACGCCAATGTTGGCATTCAGTTCATCAATATTTCCATAAGATTCTACTCTTGCACTGGCTTTGGAGATCCTGCTTCCGCCGTAAAGTCCGGTTTCACCTTTATCGCCGGTTTTTGTATATATTTTCATTGTTTCTTTTTACGAAAGTTTAAAATTAACTTTTTTTATTTGAATACGGAGGTCAAACACAATGGCACAAATAATTATTTTAAAGTATTCGAATATTTATCTCCGATTTAATTTTTGTCTTAAAACGCATCAACGACAATAAAGAACTTTGTGCCTTTGTGTTAAACTCTAATAATTCTTAACTTGCTATTATGAAAAAACCTTTTCAGAAAACAACCAATCTTATTCATATTTTCAATCAGTTAAAAAGCTTCATAAAGCCTTACAAATGGATGGTTTTCGGAACTTTAGCTTTGACTTTTATTGGTGCATTATTTGCCCAAGTCAACCCGATTGTTTTGAAATATACGGTGGATGAAGTGACGAAACTAACGCAGCTTCCTCATCCGATGTCGGAAGGCATACACATTTTGATTCTGATTTCCATTATACTTTTAGGAAAAGAACTAGCCAATATTTTCATTCAGTTTGGACAGAAATTTTATGGCGAAAAAATTAGAATTAATGTCAGCTCAGAATTGGCACAAGCGGCGATTGACAAAATCCTGACCTACAGAATTGCTTATTATAATGATGACCGACACGAATCTGGAAAACTCCAAATCCGTATCGACAGAGGAATTGAAAGCTTAACAAAACTCGTTCAGAATTTCTTCATTGATATTTTGCCATTATTTTCAACTGCCATTATTGCTTTGATTGTTATGTATATGCAGAATCTCTACGTTGGTTTGGTTTCGACTTTTGTGATTCCTATCTATTTTTATGTGACTTCCAGACAAGCTAAAAAACTTGGAAACGTCAGGCGAACTTTGAGAAATCAACGCGAGCAAAAAACGTCGGGACTTTTGAATTTGATTAATTCCATAATGGTCATCAAGAGTTTTGTTCGTGAAAAATTTGAAGGGAGAAAACAGTACAATCTTCAGATGCATTTGATGGAAAGTCAGTTGTACACACGCCGAACGAGTTTTATTTTCGATGGTTTGAAGACGTTTATCGAGCAATTTGGTGTTGTTTTGATTATCCTTTTGACGGTTTATTTGGTTCTCGACCAGCAAATGACGATTGGTGCGATTATGCTTCACATTATGTTGTTCAACAACGTTTCTGCGCCTATTCGTCAGCTTCACAGGATTTATGATGATATGAATGATGCGTTCATCTATGCCGAAGGTTATTTCGAAATTCTAAATGACGACGACGAAACGGAACCAAACGGAACTATCAACAACATCCCAATCCAAGGTAATTTTGAAATCAAAAATGTCGATTTCACTTATCCGAACGGGATGAAAGCTTTGAAAAATGTTTCTCTCAAAATCGAAAATGGAAAAACCACAGCTTTGGTTGGATTGAGTGGCGCAGGAAAATCCACGATTATCAATTTGCTTTGTAAATTTTATGAACCTGATTCGGGGGAAATTCTTTTGGATGGCAACAATCTGAATGATTTTGATAATGATTATCTGCGTGATGACCTCGGTTTGGTGCTTCAGAAAAATCACATTTTCAAAGGAAGTATTGAGGATAATATTCGTTACGGAAATCTTCACGCCACTTTAGAAGAAATCAAAGAAGCGGCAACAAAAGCTTATCTTCACGAGCAGATTTTGGATTTACCGGATGGTTACAATCACGACGCCACACAACTTTCTGGAGGTCAGCAACAGAGAATCGCCATCGCCAGATTATTCCTGAAAAATCCACCAATTATTTTTCTTGATGAACCAACGGCGAGTCTGGATGCGATTGCAACAGAACAAATCAAAAATTCTTTGGATGCAATTAAAAAAGATAGGACTGTGATTATTATTTCGCATTCGTTGTCACAAATTTTGGATTCTGATATGATTTATGTGATGAAGAAAGGCGAAGTGGTGGAAAACGGAACGCACGAAGAATTGTACGAAAAAGAAGGAACTTATCGAGAAATTTTTGATGCTTCCGCCAGAAGTTTGAATCTTGACAGATTGGTAAAAACTTATAAAGATGAATAATTAAAGTCTCTCTGATTTAGCAAATTGAGCAGATTTTATTTTGTTAAATCTGCAAAATCCAATTAATCTGCGAGAAAATTAACTTCAAAAAATTTTCTAAAATCAGTTTCTATTAATGAGTCATTGAAAACCAAAAAGAATGAACGAAGACCATTACATAAAAAAAATAGATCGAGTTACTTCGATTCTGACGCAACTTCAAACTAAATCCATTGTCCGTGCACAGGATTTGGCGGATAAATTTGATGTGAGTATTAGGACGATTTACAGAGATATCAAGACATTGGAAAATGCAGGAATTCCGGTTTTTGGAGAAGCTGGTTCGGGTTATTCTTTGGTGGATGGCTACAAACTTCCACCCGTGATGTTTACGAAAGAAGAAGTTTTGAGCTTCATCACAGCAGAAAAACTGATGCAGAAATTTTCTCACGAAAGTCTCGATTCTCATTACAATTCTGCGATGGAAAAAGTGAAAGCAGTCATTCGAAACTCGGAGAAAAATATGGTTCAGAATATTGAAAATCAAATCGATATTTATACGCATCGACCAGAAAAACCAGATGCTATCAAGAATATTATTCCTACGATTTTGGAAAGCATCGCCGAAAAAAATCAGTTAAAAATCCACTATCAAAACGTCAAAGATGAAGCCAGCGAAAGAATCATAGAAGCGGTTGGAATTTTCTATGAAGTGAATTATTGGTATATGATGGCTTTTTGTACGATGCGAAAAGATTTCCGACAATTTCGGATTGACAGGATTTTGAAAATCGAGAAAACGAAGAATCAATTTTTGCAGAATTATGGGAATATCGCAGATTACAGGAAAAAATCTGACGAGAAAAAAGTACAGATCAAACTTTTGGTTGAAAAGAAAATAATGCCTCATATCGTGAATTCCAAAATATATTATGGCTTGACTGCCGAAGAAGAAACCGAAAACGGAATGCTGATGACTTTCGAAACAGAATGGATTGATGAAGGTTTTCCACGTTGGCTGATCACATTTCTAGACTTTGCAGAGATCCTTGAACCCAAATACCTCAAAGACACAATGAATGGTTTGATGAACAAAATTTCTAATAATTTGAATAAAAAATAAAGCCTGCTCAAAAGCAGACTTTAAAATCAAATCAAGCGTATAAAATTATCGTTGTCTTTCCCAGAAAAACGGAGGTTCAATTCCCAGGGCTCTCAGATAAACATAACCTTGACCTCTGTGATGAATCTCATTATCAACAAAATATAGAATATTCTGATAAATTGGAAATTCATATTGTCCAAAAAGATTGAACATCTCCTGAAAACGTTCTTCTGAAATTTGAGAAAAATACTCGTTGATGGTTTCTGTTTCTTCGTCCCATTTAGCAAGGATTTCAGCTTTAGTAGTTGGATTGAAAGATTCATCAAATTCATTAATTGTTCCTTCAACAATTGATTTCAAAGCAGGTCCGCCAATTGCCAATAATTCTAAAGCCAATTTTGCGAAAGGTCTCATTCCGCCAATTGAAAACTCAAATAAATCTTTTTCAGGAAAAGCTTCAATCACTCTTCTGGTAAGATTTCTGTGTCCTTGCCAATGGATTAAAAGTTGTTGTGAGTCCAGGACTTTTACGTCTGCGTTCATAATAGTTTGTTTTATTTGATACAAATTTATGAGGCTATTGTGACAATAGTTTGTCAGTAGGATTTTGAATAATTTATTTTTTTCGCAAAGGCGCGGAGGTATTCGATTTGAGCAATAAAAAAGTCGCAAAGTTTTCCTTTGCGACTTTTTTATATTTGTAATAAATTAAAAACTTTCTGCCTTTGCGATAAAATTTAAAACTTCTCAAACCTAAAATTCTCCCCAAGATAAGCCTTCCTAACATCGGGATCATTTGCCAAATCCTCTGGCAAACCTTCTTTCAGGATTTTCCCTTCGAACATAATATACGTTTTATTAGTAATCGCCAAAGTCTGCTGAACGTTGTGATCGGTAATCAAAATCCCAATATTTTTCTCTACAAGAGACCTTACGATTTTTTGGATATCTTCCACCGCAATTGGGTCAACTCCTGCAAAAGGCTCATCCAAAAGAATAAAATTCGGGCTTGTCGCCAGACAACGTGCAATTTCGGTTCTACGTCTTTCACCTCCGGAAAGCAAATCCCCACGGTTTTTACGAACGTGTTCCAAATGGAACTCTTCAATCAGCGCATCACATTTCATTTGCTGTTCTTTTTTGGAAAGTTTTGTCAATTGCAAAACACCCAAAATATTATCCTCAACAGACAACTTTCTGAAAACCGAAGCTTCCTGCGCCAGATAACCAATACCATTCTGCGCCCGTTTGTACATTGCATCTTTAGTGATATTTTGTTTATCCAAAAACACATTACCAAAAGTCGGTTTCACCAATCCAACAATCATATAAAAAGAAGTCGTTTTTCCAGCTCCGTTTGGTCCCAAAAGTCCAACGATTTCGCCCTGCTGAACCTCCAATGAAACGCCTTTCACCACCTTTTTCGGTCCGTATTCTTTGATTAAATTTTCTCCTCGTAAAATCATAAAACAAAGATATACAAATTTTCATCTTCTCATTACATCTAATTTGGGCGTTCCCCTCGTCAACGCTAAATCCAGTACCCGGGTCGGGCTATCCACTACAATCTTTTATGTTTTTTGCTAAAAACATAAAAGAATTTCCGCTGCTATCCCTCACGCGCTTCGCCTCGAATGAACATTCAACTTTTTACATTGTACATTTTACATTGTACATTATACATTGTACATTTGCAAAAATTCTCAAAATGCTTATAGAAAGCCTTCAAAACGAAAAAATAAAAAAACTAACCCGACTTTTGACCAAAAATCAGGACAGAAGAAAAGCAGGCGTTTTCATCGTAGAAGGTCAGCAGGAAAACGAAAGGGCAATGCATTTTGGCAATCAACCGGAAGAATTTTTCATCTGCGAATCTATTTTCAAAGGAAAATTACCAGATTCCAAAATCCATTATGTTTCAGAAAAGCTTTATGAAAAAATCGCTTATCGCGGGACAACCGAAGGAATCATTGGGATTTACAAATTGGAAGAACGAACATTAGAAGATTTCAGTCCAAAAAAAGATTCAGCGATTATCATTTTGGAAAGTGTAGAAAAGCCTGGAAATCTTGGTGCAATCCTGAGAAGTTGCGAAGCTTTCGGCATCAATGCTTTGATTGTGACAGACCCAAGAACAGATTTTTACAATCCAAATGTCATTCGTTCCAGTGTGGGTTGCCTTTTTGGAATGAATATCTTCCAAGCTTCGAACGAAGAAACTTTAGAATTTCTGAAAACTTACGAATACACAATCTTCACAACCTTTATGAGTGAAGACGCTAAAAATATTCAAACAAAAAATTTAAAAGAGAAATCTGCAATTTTATTCGGAACAGAACATTCCGGCTTAAGTGGCTTCTGGAAAGATAAAGGAGAAAATGTTTTGATTCCAATGTCCGGAAGTATAGATTCTTTAAACTTAAGTAATGCAGCCGCAATTACTTGTTACGAAATCCTAAGACAGAAATTAGAGAAATAAAAAAACCGCTTCTCGAAAGAAACGGTTTCAAATTCTTAACTTGGTTAAGATTATTTTTTAGCAGCAGCAGAATCAACTTTAGCAGCAGCTCCTTCTACTTTAGCAGCAGCAGAATCAACTTTTACAGCAGCAGAATCAACTTTAGCAGCAGCAGAATCAAGAGTTGCAGCAGAAGAATCAACTACAGCAGAATCAGCAGCAGCAGTATCAACAGTTTCAGTTTTTTTACAAGCTACAAGAGCTACAGCAGCGATAGCAGCTACGAAGAATGACTTTTTCATAATAATTTAATTAAATTGTTAGTTAATAGATTGTTCATTATTTGAACAGGGCAAAATTATATCGATAAAATATTTTTGTTTTGAAAATTAATTGTAATATATTTGTAAAACACGATTTACAAATAACAATCACTGTAAATCAACAATTTAAGAATAAATAGAATTTTGAGCGATACCGAATTTTTACATTTTCAATCCTTAAAAAAGGCTGTTCAGGGCAAATATCTTGAGACGCATTCCCCAGCATATGATGACATTTCCAAATGGAAAGGAATAGATATTATTTATTTCCAAGAAGATTTGAGACAAAAAGCCAAAGGGAATATCAGCGAGAAAACTTTTTACACTTACTTCAAGAATAATTCTCAGGAAAAAATTCCTAGAATTGATATGCTGAATATTTTATCAGTTTATTCCGGTTTCAATTCTTGGTCTGAGTTTAAAAAGAAAAACCCGATTGCTATTTCTGCAGAGGAAACGATTGCCACTGTAGTTTCAGAAACGCAGATTGAAGAACCTATAGAAGTAGTTACAGTAGAACAAAATCAAACTTCAGTTACTGAAAAGCCACCAGTTTCGATAGACAATCAGGCTTTTGACGAGATTAATCAAAATATTAATTTCAAGAGTGAAAAACAAAATTTCTTTAAAAGATATCTGTGGTTGGGAATTTCCGCTTTCTTGTTTGCAACAGTCTTGATATTAGTATTTTATGATAATTTGTTTTATAAAAAATACACTTATGCTTTTACAGATGCGGACAGAAACTCCTCAATCAAAGGCGAACTCGACGTTAAAATTATCAGAGAAAACGAATCCCCTATTCTTTTTAAAGTGAAACCGAATTCAAAGTTTGTTTATGAAACTAAAAGTAAAAGCTTGAAAATGGAAATTTCATCTCCATTTTATAAACCAGAAACGATTGTAAGAGACTTAACAAATGCACCAGCTGACAGAGAGGAGAATATTGAATTGAAGCCCAATGAATATGCTGTTCAGTTATATTATTATTCAAAATCGATAAAAGATTTCAAGAAAAAGACCCAACAACTGAATAGATTAATTAGTGATAATGCGCTGATCTATCAGGTAGTTGATAGTGATATTTATGGGATAGAAACTATGGACAAGCAGAAATACATCTCGTTGGTTACGCTTCCTACTACGACTTTGGAAAATCTGGAAGTGATAGATTCTCAAATGAAAAATGGAAAAATTGTAATGATTAAATTCAAAATCACTGACGATGAAAAAACAAAATAAAATATATTATTGGATATTAGGTATAACTATAGTAACTGTGACAGTAGTATCCTGCAATAAAAAATATGAAGGCGACGAAAATTCTATAGAAGTCATTAGAAATGCCAATAACAACGGAACTTATTCTAAGACAAAACTGGATAGCTTACAGGCAATCAACCTGATTACGACTCAAAAAGTTCAGGATTTGTTAGACTTATCCGCCCTTTATACTTCCGGAAACAAGGATACAGAAATAGATTCTGTGATTTACACACAAATGCAAGCTCACTTTTTATTAAAAGATTCCAGCAATCTGACACCTTTATTAAAAGAAATGGACAGTTTGAAAGTGAAATTCGCTAAAGTCAGCAAACTCACGACGTCTAAAACTGTAAAAGAAAATGACACTTTGGATTTTGCTAATTTTGATGTAGAATATTATGACAACAAAAGAACTTACATCACAACAGTCAACAGAAAAGCACAATATACACTGAAGGCATCACCAGTCAAATTCCAGAAAGAGTTTAAGTTTTACTTTACCAATTTCTACAAAAAGGATTCTGATACTATAAAAACAACAAAACCCGCTAATTAGCGGGTTTTGTTTTAAATTAGATTTGGAATCTAATTATTTTTTGATTTCTTCTTTAGCAGCTTTCTCGTCAGCTTTTACTTCAGCTTTAGCAGAGTCAGCAGTAGCTTTAACTGAATCAACAGTTGCAGTTTTTGTAGAATCGATTGCAGCGATTGCAGAATCAGCAGTAGCGTCTACTGAATCAACAGCAGCAGTTTCAACTTTATCAGCTTTGTTACAAGCAACTAGAGAGATTGCAGCGATAGCAGCTACGAATAATGACTTTTTCATGTTCTAAAATTTTAATTAATTATTATTATTGATTTGTTGTTCCTAATTATTGTGTCATAATTACATTACAAATGTAGGACGGTCTGACAAAAATCATTAATAAATAACTTGTAATATCATTGTAAAGTGATTTACAAATAAATACACTTGATTACCAATCATTTAATATTAAAATTCACAAATTCTGAAGGTGTAATCAACCCATCCAGGGCAACATCTTTTCCGAAAACATCTGTAATAGCTTCATTCGGGGAAAAGAAATTTAGACCAATTTTATTATGAATCTTCAAATCACTCATAAAGAAAGAATCATAAAACCCTTTTCCATAACCAACCCTATTTCCATATCTGTCACAATATAATAATGGTGCTAAAACATAGTCCAATTCATCATTAGCGTCAAGATTAGAAATCGGTTCTTTGATTCCCCAATCGTTAATTTCAAATTCTGAATCTGGAAAAATTTCAACAGAAATCATTTTTTCGCTTTGAATTTTAGGCACAAAAACACGAACTTTTTTATCAAAAAAATAATCGATAAAAAATTGAGTATTTATCTCATTAAATTTTTTAATCGGTAAAAAAATATTAACTCTTTGATTTTCAATGATATTAAATTGTAAAACAAATTGTTCAAAGATTTTTTTAGACAAAAAATTGACCTCATCTTGTGATAAGGCCATTCTTTTTTCTTTATAAATGGTTCTAAGTTCCTTTTTTGTGAGACTAAAATTCATCGTAAAAATGATTTAATCTTCCAAAATTTTATACAATTTATCCGACAATCTAACTCTGAATGGAATCTCAAAAGTAATTTGGTCTCCAACTTTAGCACTTTCAGAAGAAATGCCATTTGCGAAAATTTCTTTTATGGTAAACTCTTGTTCTCCAGTTGTTGGTCCGGAAATCAAAACTTTATCCCCAACAGAAAGTTCTTTGTTTTCAATTAAAAACTGCCCGATTTTAGATTTGGAATAATAATGTTCTCCTTTTCCAATGAGGACTTTTTTAACTTTTATCTTTTGACGAATATCTTTGGTTTCAGGTTTTGCTTTTGCCAAAGTCTGAGTTGACAAATCTCCCGAATTCTTAAACTTCAAAGCTTCAGACTTGCCTTTTCGGAACACTTTATTTCCAACCTGTAGTCCTTTTCTTCTTGCAACTTGCTCTTCCTGAGGCAGATGAATTATTTCATGACATTCTGTTGAACAAGTATTTTCCATAATTGCTTTACATTCATCGCATTGGATAAATAACAGATGACAAGCATCATTCGCACAATTCGTATGATTATCACAAGGTTTTCCGCATTGGTGACATTGCGCAATGATGTCATCTGTAATTCTTTCGCCTAAACGGTGGTCGAACACAAAGTTCTTCCCAACAAACTTACTTTCAACACCTTCTTCCTTTACCTGACGCGCATATTCAATAATTCCGCCTTCCAATTGGTACACATTTTTGAAACCCTGATGTTTAAAATACGCACTTGCCTTCTCACAACGGATTCCGCCAGTACAATACATCAAAAGGTTTTTATCTTCCTTAAAATCCTGTAATTGCTCATTGATAATCGGCAAACTTTCACGGAAATTCTCAACGTCCGGCGTAATCGCGCCTTCAAAATGCCCCACTTCACTCTCATAATGATTCCTGAAATCCACCACAATCGTATCCGGATTCGCCAACAAATCATTGAATTCCTGAGCTTTTAAATGGATTCCTTTATTAGTGACATCAAAAGTTTCATCATTCAAACCATCTGCAACAATCTTGTTCCGAACCTTGATTGTCAACTTCAAAAACGAGTGATTATCCTGCTCCACAGCAACATTCAGACGAATGCCTTTCATAAAATCGTAAGCTTCCAAAGTTTCTTTAAAAACCTCAAAATTTTCTGCAGGAACACTCATCTGAGCGTTGATTCCTTCGTGCGCCACATAGATTCGGCCAAGCGCATCCAGGGCATTCCAGGCTATAAATAATTCGTCGCGAAATTTCTTTGGGTTTTCAATTTTGGCATACGCATAGAAAGACAATGTAAGGCGTTCCTTACCAGCTTCATCAATAAGTCTGGCTCTTTCTTCTGCGCTTAAGGTGTTGTACAGTTGCATGCTATAAACGTTTTAAGTGAGAAAAATAATGGCGCAAAGATAAGAAATTTGGTTGAAGATTTTGGTTGACAGTTATCATCATTGGGCATGCCCCTCGCCAACACCAATGGCCACCGCTCGGGTCGGGCTATCCGCTACAATCTTTTTCCCACACCAATTCCCCCGCAAAAAAGGATTTCCGCTACTATCCCTCACGCATTAGCAATTCTCTGTTTCAAGATTACATTCAAAACAATATATCTTTATTATATTTACGTCATTAAAATCTTAAAAATGAAACCGCAAGGTTCGTGAATTCAAAAAAGAAAAAAAGAAAGATTATGAACAAAAAAGTCCTTTTTGCTGTTGTTACGATGACAGCAGCTTTCTCACAAAACACTTATGCTCAGGAAATTACACTCGATAAAATCTATTCTGGCTATTACCGTGGAAAAGGAATCGCAGGAATTGCATCCCTGAATGACGGCGAAAACTACGCAACCATCGAGAAAGATGGCATCGCCAAATACAATTACAAAACGTCTCAGAAATCTGGAAACATCGTAGATGGACAATTCGAATCGTATATTTTCTCTGCGGATGAATCCAAAATCTTGTTGCAAAAAGAAAGTGAGTCAATTTACAGACATTCATTTTTAGGGAAATTTGATGTGAAGGATTTGAAATCAAATAAAGTAATGCCTTTAAATAATGGTAACTATATCCAAGAACCAAAATTCTCTCCGGACGGAAGCAAAGTCGCTTTCATCGTTGATAACAACTTGTTTTATCAGGATTTGACTTCAGGGAAAATTACTCAAATCACGAATGACGGTAAGAAAAATCATATTATCAACGGTCTTGGTGACTGGGTTTATGAGGAGGAATTTGGTCACGCCGATTTTTATCAATGGAACAAAGCGGGCGATGCGATTGTCTTCGTGAGATTCGATGAATCTGCAGTTCCAGAAATCTATATTCCAATTTATGGAAAATCGCTTTACCCAACGGAGATGCGATACAAATATCCAAAAGCTGGAGAAACCAACTCAACCGTTTCTGCTAATCTTTATCAATTAAATTCAGCAAAAACTACTGCATTGAATCTTGGAAGTTTTGAGAATCATTACATTCCGCAACTTTGGCAAAACAACGACGCCAATGAAATCGTCATCGCAACCAGCAACAGACATCACAGCAAAGTGGATTTGATAAAAGTGGATACAAAATCCGGAAACTTAACCAAATTGTTCTCAGAAACTGACAACGCTTGGATAGAAACCGACAATCTGACTTTGGAATTTTTGGATGACAACTCTTTTCTTTGGGCTTCGGAGCGTGATGGTTACAGACAATTGTATTGGTACGACAAATCCGGAAAACTTAAAAAACAAGTAGCGAGAGGCAATTGGGAAATCACAGATTATTACGGTTACAACCCTAAAACCAAAGAAGCCTACATTCAAACGACAGAAAAAGGAAGCTTAAACAAAGTAGTTTCAAAACTGAATATCAACTCAGGGAAAACAACTTTGATTTCTTATCCTGAAGGGAATAACTCGGCCAGTTTCAGCAAGACTTTTAATTATTTCATTAACACCAATTCAACAGCAGCTTCTCCTAACAGATATGTCTTGAAAGATGCTTCCGGTAAAGAAATTAAAGAATTACAAAACAATAATGAAGCGCTTGCGAAACTTCAGAAAGATAATTTTGTAACGAAGGAATTCATCACCATTCCAAATTCTGTTGGCGACCAATTGAATGCTTGGATTATCAAACCGAAAAACTTTGACCCGAACAAAAAATATCCATTATTTATGTTCCAATATTCTGGTCCGGGTTCTCAGCAGGTTTCAAATTCTTGGGACGGAGGAAATGCCATCTGGTTCGAAATGTTGGCTCAGAAAGGTTACGTGGTAGCTTGTGTGGACGGACGTGGAACAGGCTTCAAAGGTTCGAAATTCAAAAAAGTAATTTACAAACAGCTTGGGAAATATGAAATTGAAGACCAGATTTCATCAGCACAATGGTTTGGAAATCAAACTTATATCGATAAGTCAAGAATCGGAATTTTCGGATGGAGCTTTGGTGGTTATATGAGTTCTTTGGCTATGACGAAAGGTGCTGATGTTTTCAAATTAGGAATCGCGGTTGCGCCGGTGACGAACTGGAGATATTATGACAGCATCTACACAGAAAAGTTCCTGCAGACTCCGCAAGAAAATCCGGAAGGTTATGACCAAAATTCGCCAACGACTTTTGCTAACTTGTTAAAGGGTAAATTCCTTTTGATTCACGGAACGGCTGATGACAATGTTCATTTCCAGAATTCTATGGAGTTTTCAGAAGCATTAATTCAGAACAAAAAACAATTTGATTTTATGGCATATCCAGATAAGAATCACGGAATCTATGGCGGACAAACCAGACCTCAGCTTTATGAAAAAATGACGAATTTTATTTTGGAGAATTTATAATCAAATTTATGCTTCGTAAAATCATCATAACTACTTTATTTCTTTTTAACATTTTGATTTTTGGTCAGAGCGATAAAGAAGTACTGTTGCTTTATAAAAATGTGATTGAAAAATCAGATTCGTTATTAGCGATTGGAAAAATTGCGCAAATTGATTCTAAAAAAGTTCTTTCGGACGCCAAATTAGCGGATAAAGAATATCCTGAAAAGTATTTCAAAAAATCAATGGAATACTTCAAAAATTACCAATATAATGAAAGCGGATTTCTATTCTATCTCGGAAAAATGAGAACAGAAGACCTTAATAATCTTGGACATGAACATTATAATACTGGTAGCGAATATGAAACCTTGCTGGAAGAAGGCATTTTTATGTATCTGGCCGTAGATGCTGATAATTATATGAAAGTTCTGAAAATGGCGCAGGATTATTATAATACCAATGATTACACTTATATCAGTAAAACAAAAGGTTATAAAAAACTGAAAGATCCGAAAAACTATTCGCAGATGATTAAAGTTCTGCAGGAAGATAAAGGAAAAATCCAAGCTGAGTTGAATGGAGACAGAGAAGACATGAAGAATAGGATTGCGCCATATTTCCAAATGCTAGAGAATAAAAGATAACAAAAGCCTTTCAAATTTGAAAGGCTTTTTTATTAATTAATTTTAAAAACCTATTTTTACGAATCAAGAAAATAACTTTATGAAAACTAAACATCCTAAAGGCTTGCCTTTCCTTTTTTTCACAGAAATGTGGGAACGTTTCGGTTACTATTTGATTCTCGGAATTTTTGTTTTGTATCTGATAGAGCCGCAAGGCGTTGCCGGAGGATTGGGAATTCCTGATAAAGATGCCGATGATATTTTCGGAACATTCATTGCCTTGACGTATTTGACGCCTTTTCTTGGCGGATTTTTAGCTGACCGTGTTTTGGGTTACATCAAATCCATTTATCTTGGCGGCGTTCTGATGGCTGCAGGTTATATTGGTGTGGGTGTTTTCAAAGACTTACCTTTGTTCTATGGTTCATTGGCTTTAATTATTATTGGAAATGGTTTCTTCAAGCCTACGATTTCTACACTTCTAGGAAATCTCTATTCCGAAGAGCCTTACAAAGCGAACAAAGATTCCGGTTACAATATTTTCTATATGGGAATCAATATCGGAGCGTTTATCTGTAACATTATTGCGGCATTTATGCGGAATAAATTCGGTTGGGGCGAGGCTTTTATTACGGCCGGCGTTGGGATGTTGCTTGGATTGGTAATTTTCACAATCGGACTGAAACATTACAGACACGCAGCGATAATGAAACCAAGCCAGGAAGGTGACACCAAATTATCTGAAATCCTGATGAAAGTTTTTGTTCCAGCTATTATTGCCGGCGTTATTGGCTGGTTTGTTCCAACAATGGTTTTAGGAACTAATATCTTTGGAAGTACAAACACAGATGCGTTTATTTTTGCTTGTGTTCCTGTGATTTACTTCTATGTCTCGCTTTATTTCAAATCTAATCCACTGGAAAAACCTGCGATTGGTGCTTTGCTTTCGATATTCCTCATCAGTATGTTTTTCTGGGCGGTTTTTAAACAAAATGGAACAGCTTTGACCAGATGGGCAAATTACTATACGGACAGAAGTGTTTCAGAATCTGTGGAAAAACCTTTGGCTTCGCTTTACCTGGTTGAAGAAAAAAGTTACGCCGATAAGGAAACCCCGATTTTTGATGAGCAATTTCGTTCTCAGAAAGATGCTGAGGGAAAAACCTTAAAAGAAACAGGAAAAGATATTTACTTTAGAAATGTTTCCTCGGAGAAAAAATCAGAATTGGAATCGAATTCCGACAAGCCTGTTTTCCTTTACAACACAGAACTTTTTCAATCGATAAATCCATTTTGGGTTATTGCTTTAACTCCAATAATCGTCGGTGTTTGGGCAATGCTGAGAAAACGAGGAAAAGAACCTTTGACACCAAGTAAAATTGTTTTGGGATTGTTCATCACTAGTTTGTCCTGCTTGGTAATGGTAGGTGCTGTTTACGCCGGAAATAATGGCGCGGAAAAAGTTTCTGCACTTTGGTTGATTGCCGGATATGGCGTCGTAACAATCGGTGAGCTTTGTCTGTCACCAATGGGATTATCATTTGTTTCCAAATTGTCTCCTGCAAGATTGACGGCGTTGATGATGGGGGGATTCTTCTTAGCGAATTCAGTTGGGAATAAATTATCTGGAATCCTTGCCAGCACCTGGTACAATTATGAGAACAAAGCCAATTATTTCTTGGTCAATTTTGGGCTTTTGATATTTGCAACTTTGTTGGGATTATCGATGTTGAAAAGACTTAATAAAATAATGAAGGAAAGCGGACATTAATAATAACGATGATCGATAAATGATTATTGATTTGAATCAAAATCAATCGATTATCATTTATCATCTATCTTCTGATATGCTAATCTTGGTGTTCCGTCTGCCACATAAATGATTCCGCATTTCTGGTAACCGAGTCTTTCTAAAACTTTTTGCATTGCGACATTGGTTTCGTGAGTATCAATTCTAATGTTCGGGAATTGGGAAAAGCACCATTCGAAGCAGAATTGTGCTACTCCTTTTGCTTTTCCGTTGGAAGCCAAACGATGAATGACACCGTATTTTTCGTCATTCAGCCAAGCTCCGTTTTCAATTAATGAATAATTCGGGTCATCACAAATAATGAAATCGAAGGTTGCAACCACTTCATCATCATTAATAATCAAAAAATTATAATCTTTTTCTACACTTTCCAACATCAATTCCTTTGATGGATAACCATTGGTCCACTGGACTGTATTTCCACTTTCGCGCATCAGCTGTCTTGCGGTGTTGATGCAATCCATTATTTCATTGATATCTTCCGGCGTTGACTTTCTAATTTCCATAATATAAAAATAATCTGGCTGAATGTGTTAATCGTCTGCAATTTAACTTTACCGTTGATGAAAAAAAACTATATTTGTTACCTTTAAGAAAATTTAACAATTAATTTATATGGAGACAGTAAAGACTAGTTCGAAACATCCTAAAGGCTTGTGGGTCCTATTTGGGACGGAGATGTGGGAGCGTTTTAATTTTTACGGGATGAGAGCATTGCTTACCTTATTTATGGTAAACTCTCTACTGATAAGAGAAGCCGATGCTTCTATCATCTATGGTGGATTCTTGGCATTGTGTTATTTAACGCCACTTTTAGGAGGTTTCATTGCTGATAAATATTTGGGTAACAGAAACTGTATCATTTTAGGAGGAAGTTTGATGGCGATTGGGCAATTTTTGCTTTTCTTGAGTGCTTCAACTTTTTCTGACAACCTTGGGGGTGCAAAAGGTCTAATGTGGTTTGCTCTTTTTGTAATTATCTTCGGAAACGGGTTCTTCAAACCGAATATCTCATCAATGGTAGGAAGTCTTTATCCAAAACAAGAAAAATCTAAACTGGATTCTGCTTTCACGATTTTCTATATGGGGATCAACATTGGAGCATTCTTGGGTCAGTTCATCTGTCCCTACGTTGGTGATGTAAAAGACGCTGCCGGAGTAAGAGATATTTTTGCTTTCAAATGGGGATTTCTTGCGGCTTCTATCGCAATGTTGATTGGAACTGTAACTTTCTTTATTCTTAAAAATAAATATGTTGTAACACCTGAAGGAAGACCAATTGGTGGATTGCCGAAGCATAATACAAGTGAAGACTTTGAAGAAGGAGAATCTCAAACTGCTAAATTCTCTGGAAAATTTATAGGATTTACAACGATTTTGTTTGTCATTCTTTTCTTCGTATTCAGATACTTTTTGGTAGGAGAATTTGGGTTTAATTCTGTGGAAATGGGACAATTGATCAAAGGAATCATCTATCCTTTCATTTATGCAGCTGGTATTTCATTAGCATTCTTAATTATGAGCTCCGCTGAGAACAAAATCGAAAGACAAAGAATCTGGGTCATCTATATTGTTTCGTTCTTTATTATTTTCTTCTGGGCAGCATTCGAACAAGCTGGTTCATCACTAACATTCATTGCGGATAATCAAACCGACAGGAGTATCTTTGGTTGGGATATGCCGCCTTCAATGGTTCAGATTTTCAATGGACTTTTTGTTGTGCTTTTGGCTTTACCATTCAGTTTACTTTGGGATAAATTAAGAACTAAAGGAAAAGAGCCGGTTTCTCCTTTGAAACAAGCGATCGGTTTGGCATTAATTGCACTTTCTTACTTTATCATCGCTTATAACGTAAAAGACCTTGGAAACTCAGGATTATTGGCTATCAAATGGTTGATTTTACTTTATCTAATACAAACAATGGGTGAACTTTGTTTATCGCCAATTGGATTGTCTTTGGTTGGTAAATTAGCGCCTAAGAGATTCTCATCTTTATTATATGGTGTATTCTTCATTGCGAATGCTGCAGGTTATGCGTTAGCAGGAACTTTGGGAGCAATTATCCCTGCAACAGGAGACAAATTTGCAAAAGCACAAGAAATTGGTGTTAACCTTCAGGATGTTCTTGACAAAAAAGTAACATTGAACGCAGACCAAGTGAAAGCGTTCTCTACAGCACAATTGCCTACAGAATACACAACATTCGCAGGAGTTACAATTCACAACCTTTTCGAATTCTTTATGGTTTTCGTAGTTCTTTGTGGAATTGCATCTGTATTGCTAGCTTTCTTATCGCCTATTCTTAAAAGAATGATGCATGGTGTAAAGTAAAAACCGTTCACATTTATTTATAAATTCAAACCACCGAATATTCGGTGGTTTTTTGTTAAATTCGTATGTTAGAATCCAATTGTTGACGTAGTGTGTCAGCAATTGGATTAGAATAATTTTAATCAAAACAAATTTGTGACTCACTGCGTCACGAATTGAATTATTTATCAATTATATTATGAATCTTACCCTCGAAGAAATTCAGAATTTCAAAGGAAAATATCCTAAACAAATTTGGTCTTTATTTTTCTCAGAAATGTGGGAGCGTTTCTGCTTCTACGGGATGCGAGGAATGCTCGTTTTCTTTATGATTTCTCAATTAAAATTTGGTGATGAACAAGCTAATCTGCAATATGGCGCAACACAAGCTTTTGTTTATGCCTTTACTTTTGTGGGCGGTTTGTTTGCAGATAAGATTCTAGGATTCAGAAGATCTCTTTTTTGGGGTGGAATTTTGATGATTATTGGGAGTCTAATTCTTGCTGCCAATCCGCACGATTATTTCTTTTTGGGAATCTCGTTCACTGTTGTGGGAACAGGATTTTTCAAACCGAATATCTCCACAATGGTTGGAAAATTATACAAACCTAACGATACAAGAACCGATGCTGGATTCTCTTTGTTCTATGCAGGAATCAATTTGGGAGCACTTTTAGGCGGTTATCTTTGTATCGCTATTGGAAAAGGCGAGATGTTTTCTCATCTTATTCCTGAAAGTAAAAGATGGAATGTTGCTTTTGGATTAGCTGCAATTGTAATGGTTGTCAGTTTGATCAATTTCATTTTCACACAAAGAAGTTTGGGGCCAATTGGACTTGCTCCTCAAAAAATTAATAAAGATGGTTCTTTTTCTCCACTAGAAAAATGGAAAGAATATGGCGTTTACACTCTTTCATTGATCTTCATCCCGTTGATTATGATAATGGTTTCCGTTCCACAGTACACTGATTATTTTATGTGGACTGTCGGGCCATTGACGCTACTCTATCTTTTTTATGAGATGACGAAGGTTACTGCACCTGAACGTAAAAAACTTTGGGCGGCCTTAATCTTCATTATTTTCTCAATTCTATTCTGGGGAATCTACGAACAAAGCGGCGGTTCACTAAGTATTTTCGCAGCGAATAACCTCAACAAAGACCTTTTCGGATTAGACCCAAATGGCGTTAACAATTCCGGAGGTGCTTTCTTTATTATTTTCCTGGCACCTTTGGTTGGGCTACTTTGGATCTGGTTAAGCAAAAAGAAACTGGAGCCGAATACCATCAACAAATTTGGGTTAGGATTTATATTCCTGGGACTTGGTTATTATATTCTTTTCGGAACCAAATTTTTCGCTAATCTGCAAGGAATCACTTCTCTTAATATTTTCACGATCGCATTACTGGTAATTACTTTTGGTGAGTTATGCTTATCTCCGATCGGACTTTCCATTATGACAAAACTATCTACAGAAAAACTACAGGGAATGATGATGGGAATGTGGTTCTTAGCCTCTGCTTATGGACAATATGTTGCAGGACAAATTGGAGCAGGATTAGCAAAAGTAAAATCCGGAGCCACCAATCACGATGCTCTTATCACTTATACCGATGGATATAAACAATTGGGATTATATGCATTGATTGCCGGAGTAATATTAATTTTGATATCACCATTCGTGAAAAAACTGATGCAAGGTGTAAAGTAAATTGAAGCTTTAAAACGTCTACTACTATGAAAAGTTAAATGAAATATAAAAAACACACAGATGAAAAAAATTTTATTATTAACCTTATTTCTTATTCAAACTTCAGGGTTTGCGCAAGTCTACTGGATGACGATGACGCAAGCTCTTGCAGCTCAGAAAAAAGAACCAAAGAAAATCCTGATTGATTTCTATGCAGATTGGTGCGCACCTTGCAAAGAGATGGACAAATTCACTTTCAATCATCCGGAAATTGCAAAAATTATCAATGAAAATTTTTATGCTGTAAAGTTTGAAAGTGATGGGAACGAAACTGTTAGTTTTGCCGGACATACATTTATCAATCCTGATTATAAAGGCAAAAGATCTAAAAGCGGACTTCATCAGTTTTCCAAATATATGAACATCAATATGATCCCGACAATGGTTTTTCTGGATGAGAAAACAGACCCAATTACCAGTCTTTCTGGCGCGCTGAAAGCTAAAGAAGTAGAACCCTATTTCTCTATGATTGCTTCCAACGAGTACAAGACCATCAAGACCCGAAAAGAATGGGAAGGCTATCAGAAAAAGTTCAAATCGAAAATCAAAGAATAATTACAGAAACATCCAACAACTTGGATGTTTTTTTAGTTCCTATCATTGTATAATTATATTCAAAATTATAATTTAACAAGCTTACTATTACTTTATTGCTAGGGCACTTTTTTTGAATCAAAATAAAGTACAAGTAATTGTATGAAGGTCTCAGGTTTCAATTTTTTCACCAATACCTTAAAATGAATTTAATTATTAAACAAAACTGAAATTAAATCAATAAAACACAAATGAAAGTAAAATTTCTCTTATTCCTTTTTATTTTTATTGCCGTCAAAGGCTACGCAGGCTGGTATGAGGTTTACAATTTCACCGGAAAGATTGACAAATTCCCTGTGACTTTTTCTTTACAGGTTAAGCCCGGATATTTTGGAGAGCCTGCTAAAAAAGACTACAATGTCATTGGTATTTATAAATATGATAAATTCAACAATCCTATCCGATTAGAAGGCCAATTTGACCAGAAAACGAATCGAATTGAAGTTTATGAATTGGATAAGAACGATAAAATCTCAGCCACTTTTTCGCTTATTTTAAAGTCTAATAAGTTATCTGGAACTTGGAAAAATAATGAAAAACAATTCAATGTCATACTTGAACTGAAAGATAAATTGAGCGATTTGTCCAATGAGCAATTTCAAAACATACAAATTCTGCAAAACCAATCGTTGAAAGATTATTATTTTGTTGGAGTTTATAAAAAAAACAGCCAATCAGATGCTTTTATGCAGGAATTGAAAATAATCAACAAAAAAACCAATCAGATTTTTCAAACACTGAATTTTGATGCTATCAAAACACCTACAGGAAATTTGATGACAATTATTTTTGACAATGTAACGACTGACAAAACCAACAACTTCATGGTTTCCAATAGTTACGGTCGGGTTGGCGGTTATTTAATTGTGAATTATAATTCAGCCAAAAACCGATTTATCTTAAATTCTGAACCAGTGGCGGAAGGCTCTTAATCGCGACTAAGTTGGTTAATACAAAGAAACAATATGAATTCTAACGAAGCTTATCTTAAAAAGGGAAAAGGCATTACTGATTTCTTGACTTGGAAAGTCCTGTTTCCTATAATTTTGATTATTTACCTCATATTTTCGCCAATCAGTGCGTCTATTCTTTCGGTCATCATTTCGCTTCTGATTTGCATACCACAATTCAAAACTAAAATAAGATGGAAAAGGTTATTGGTAATTTTTTTACTGCTTCACTTTTCCCTGACCAGCATCTACTCTATTTCTCCATATCTTCAGTTAAAAGATTTCAAATTATTTCATTGGAACTGGAAAGAAACCAATGGAACCATAGAAAATCAGTATGTCAAATGGGAAGAAATCACCCGAAGAAAAGGTCCAAAAGCGATTGCGAATATCCAATATTCTTTCCTGTATAACAATCAAATCAAAAAGGTGACAAAGTTTGAAGCTATCAAAATTGTTTATCCTTGGTATTTCCGTAAAACAGAAGAAAAAAAAGAAAAACTAAAAAATGAGCTTTCTCAGAATATCGAGAATTACAAAAAAAATAAAGCATATAAAATCTTTGTCAATCCAAAAAACGGCGAGAGTAAATTGTTCATTACCACAGAAAAAATCTTAGTAAGTAATTCCAGCAGTTATTCTTTGCTGATGTCCTGCGTACAAGTTTTTGTTGGGATTGCACTCATCCTCGCAGTTCTTTGGTTAGGTTTTAATACGATTCCGAAACTCTTCAAAAAAAGTCACCAATAATGCTCCAATTTTGTTTTTGATTTGAATTGATTCTAAACTGAAATTTCATAAATTTTCCCGAAATTCGTCGGAACAAATTTTCCTTTTTTGACTTTAGAAACTTCCATAGAATTTCTCAAAAACATAGGAACCGAACGCGCAAAATTTATCAGAAACGTGTTGGGCATTTCGACTGTGGAAGATTTGCTGACCTTCTATCCAATCCGTTATATTGATAAAAGTAAAATTTACAAAATCGGTGATTTGACAAAAGAGCCGGATGCAGATATCCAGTTAAAAGGAAAAATCACAGATATCCAAGAAGTTGCTAACGAAAAAGGGAAGCGTTTGTCTGCAAAATTTCGGGATGAAACCGGGACGATAGATTTGGTTTGGTTCCGATACACCAATTGGATGAAAGACTCCATTCCATTAAATAAAGAAATTTTTATTTTCGGGAAAGTCAACTTCTTCAATGGTAATTTTTCTATGCCACATCCGGAGATTGAAGCCGATGAAAAAAAAGCGTTATCCGGAACGCTTTTACCAATTTATCCAGGAAGCGAAAAATTGAGTAAGCGAGGAATCAATAATAAGTTTTTTCAAAATGTTATTTTCAACATTTTAAAAGATTTACCTCAACTGATTTCCGAGAATTTACCCGATTATCTTTTGAAATCGATGAAATTAATGGGGCGATTGAATTCCTACTATAACATTCATTTTCCAAAAGATTTTAAACATTTTGAAGCGGCTGACAGGCGATTGAAATTCGAGGAAGCATTTTTTTTCCAGTTAGGTTATGGACTGAAAAAACTGCATCAGAAAACGAAATCGTTCGGAAATCCGTTTCCGATTGTCGGCGACCATTTCACTAATTTCTATAATAACAATCTTCCATTCGAATTAACGAACGCCCAAAAACGAGTTCTAAAAGAAATCCGAACCGATATGAAACGTTCGACCCAAATGAACCGATTGCTGCAAGGCGACGTTGGTTCAGGAAAAACGATGGTTGCATTATTAACAATGCTAATTGCAATGGACAACGGTTTCCAGTCTTGCCTGATGGCTCCGACAGAAATCTTGGCTCAGCAACATTTTAATTCAATTAAAGAATTATTACAAAATACAGAGATTAATGTCAAACTTTTGACCGGTTCATCCAAAACTTCGGAAAGAAAAATCATCCACGAAGAATTAGAAAACGGACAACTTTCTATCCTTATTGGAACGCACGCAATCCTTGAAGACAAAGTTAAATTCCATAAATTGGGATTAGCGATTATCGATGAGCAACATAGATTCGGAGTGGCTCAACGGGCTAAACTTTGGGCAAAAAATAATATTCCGCCTCACATTTTGGTAATGACTGCGACGCCAATTCCGAGAACTTTGGCAATGAGTTTTTATTCGGATTTGGATGTTTCTGTGATTGATGAAATGCCAGTCGGAAGAAAACCAATTATCACTGCTCACAGGCGAGAAAAGGATAGACTTTCGGTTTACAATTTCTGTCGGGAAGAGATAGAGAAAGGTCGTCAAATTTATTTCGTTTATCCATTGATTGAGGAATCAGAAACTCTGGATTACAAAAATCTGATGGAAGGATTGAACCAGGTTATGAATTTTTTCAAAAGTTACAATGTGACAATGGTTCACGGACGAATGAAACCTGCGGAGAAAGATATTAATATGCAATTTTTCGCTTCCGGAAATGCCCAAATTATGGTCGCAACAACTGTGATAGAAGTTGGTGTGAATGTTCCAAATGCTTCTGTAATGGTAATTGAAAGCGCTGAAAGATTCGGGTTATCGCAGCTTCATCAATTACGTGGACGTGTTGGTAGAGGCGCAGAACAAAGTTATTGTATCCTGATGACGGACGATAAGCTGAGCAAAGAAAGCAGAACCAGAATCAAAACGATGGTTCAGACTAATGATGGTTTCAAAATCTCAGAAGTTGATATGGAATTGCGTGGTCCTGGCGATATTCTTGGAACTCAGCAAAGTGGTGTTGTAGATTTCAAAAAATTGAGTCTGATAGAAGATTCGGCAATTATCAAAGCTTCGAAACTAACCGTTGAGCGAATCCTAGAAAAAGATTCTCTCCTCAATCATCCCGATAATCAGGTGATGAAACAATATTACATCAGACAATATAAAGGGAAGAATAAGTGGGCTAAAATAAGTTGATTTTATATTAGAATTAAAATATAGTTTTCAAAAATGAGTGACATAATGGAACTTGATAAGCAAACAAAAAGGGCATTAAACATTTTTGTCTTAATATTTGGCGCATTCATTATATTTATTTTTGTTCGAGAATATTTTGTTGGTTATGATGAGAGTGTCAAAAGAATCTTAGCAAAAGATTACATCAGAAGAGTTGATAGTGTGTATGTAAATAAAGAAGAACACAATTTCAGGTATGTTGCATATTCAGGAGGAAAAAAAACAATTTTAGAATTCGAATATAAAAAAGGAGATTCTTTAGTTAAAAAGAAAGGAGATTCAATCGAATACGTTTACAGAAAGAATAAAATTATTCTTAATAATAAACTTGAAATTTTAAGATTTTATTTAAGCAAAAAGTGATTTAATTTACTTCCAATAGCTCCAGACATTCCCATCGTAAACTGCAATCGCACGACCAACAGTATCGTAACATAACATACCTGGATAAGGACTTTTTACAGTTAAATGTGGATTGGCAATTTTTGGTAATATCAAGGCTTTATCTGCAGCTTCTAAAATCAAAATCCCTTTTGCATCAGTAGTTTCTGATCCCATGATAACACCTGAGCCGGATTCATCTGAAGTATTTGGGATAATGGAACTTGAAGCTCCTTCATCGGTAAGATTAACCCAAATATTATTCTCGTACATCCTTACTCTGTTATTACTTTTATCAAAAAGAAATGTTCCATTATTAGCTGATGTCATAGAATTAAAGGCATTGGTTGTGTCATCTACAGCAGGAAGTATGATGCCATTAGTATTACTGGTTAAATCATTGAAATCTAAAATTGCCGATGCGCCATCTACATTTAATTTACCACCCATAGAAACTTGGGCGTTTACAATGACTGCTACAGCACAGAAAATTATATTATAAATTTTATTTTTCATTTGGTTTTTATTATCATTGGTTACAACTTCTATTGATACATTTCCATCTTGTTCCGTTGAAAAGCTTCACACATTTGTCCTGGATATCATACACAATCATCCCTTCTTTGGGATCTGTAACAGAATCTATCGTTTGAGGCGTTGTACTCACGTGATTGACTCTCGTAATAACAAGTCCTCTCTGTTTTGATTCTAAAGCTATAAAACCATTAGGAATACTTTGCGGCCAGCTGTCCTGTTTCTGTTGTGAAGTTATCCCGATTGGGGTATATGCATTTGGGGTTCCTGTTGCTGGCATTTTTGTACAATAACAAATTGAAACCGTAATTGTTGCAGGAGCAGAAACAAGTCCAGCCGTATCTGCTACACTATACTGGATAGTTACTGGTTGCGTAAAAGTCGTTAAAGAGGAAAATGAAATTACGCCAGTGGCTGTATTGACGGTAAAAGTTCCCTGTCCAGGAATTGTAACTGAAGTAGCCGGAGCCATTGTTGACGGATTGATGAGCCTTACGCTTACAGGATTAATAGCTCTTGTTCCAGACACATCATTACTTAAAACATTGATTGTAATAGTTTGTGAAAGCGTTGGATCAGCAATACAACCTGTATCATCTTTGGGATTTGGAGGCAATGCAAGTGCACAACTTGCGCCATCTGCCAAAACTTGACCTGCATCATTCGCTGTTGCGAACAAACTGGCATTCATATTATACGACGTCGTTGCAGAATTGTACTGAAATTTATAGGCATTTCTACTCCCGTTGTTTCCAACATATAGATTATCCGCAGAATCAATAAAAGCGGTTCCCCAAGAATCATCAGCTTCAGAATTGATTTGAGTACCTAAAGCATCTCCCAAAAACTGTAGTGCATTGGTTGTTAAATTGATCCTAAAAACTTTTCTAGCACTGCTAATCTGAGTGATTCCATAGATATTACCATCCGATGCAAAAGCGAAATCGTTGATTTGAAAGTTGGTAATGGCAGTAGGTGTAGTAAAAGGGATTATAGTAACAGCTAAGGTGCTGAGATTAACCTTATAAATCTGGGCAAAAGAATTCCGGAAAATATACAACTCATTATTATAAACGTCTCCAGCGGTAGCCGAACCTACCGTTCCTGCAGTTAAGCCGCTTACAGTAATAAGGTCATAATTGCCATTAGCATCCATTCTGATAATCTGGTTAGAGTTTGCTCTGTATCCGTATATAAATCCATCCAGCTTATTATAACCAATACAATTGATCCTTCTTCCGGTAATCCCAGTAGATGCTGGGATAATTGGATTTTTAATTGTAGTTACTGCTCCGCTATTAGCATCAATAGAATAAAAACCAGAGATACCACTTGTTCCAGTTACGTTTTGCATTACAACATATGCTTTTCCACTAGTACAAGGTATTGGAGTTGTTGCCTGTGAAAAAAGTTTTGATAATGCAGAAAACAAAAAGAAGACGAAAATTATTCTTTTCATTATTGTGTGTTTTTAAATAGATATTAAATTTCTCAAGTGTAAACTTGAAATAGACAGAATTATAGCTGTAACTTAATTATAGCTTATTCGGATTGATAAAGATTTGTAGAAAATAAGGTTTCCTATGTAAGAAAATAGAGTGCACAGCTGTGCCAATTGAATTTTTCATTTATTTGTGTTTTAGTGCAAATTTAAATAATTATATATAATTATTTATACCGCAAAAGCATAATAAATGATTTTTTTTAACTTAATACATTATTATTAACAATCTAAGATTATATGACAAATAAAAGCCTACTATCAATAGCAGGCTTTCCAAATTTAAAAAATAGTATATGAAGAAAAATTACTATCAGGCATTACTGATTTCGTTCTGGGACAAATCTAAAATTATGCAGCAGATACAACTTTAATGCATCATTATCTGTGTATTAATAATATTTAAGGATAAATTAAATGAAGTTTTATTGAGAATTAACACCTTCATAATATTGTTTTAGGAAACTGATATTTTTAATATTTTTAATTTTATTAATGGACTTAAAATCAGAATTTAAGCAAAATTGAAAAGCCACAAATCTAATTTATAGAAATTTGAAGTTTGAAAGCGGTTCACTCTCAGTTAACATATAGTATGTAAAAGAGTAAAAAATCAATCACAAAAAAAGCATCTGCGCGTTTGCAAATGCTTCAGTGTATTATTGATTGATGACAAATTCCATCAGATAATCATCCATTACATAACCATTTCCGATATTTAAAACGGCTTCTTTATAAACTTTGAAACCTTGGGATTCATAGAATTTATGTGCCGAATTATTTTTATTGACAGTGAGCGTAACTCGTTTATCATTCACATTTTTCGCTTCATCGATAACAAATTTCAACGCTTTCTTGCCCAAGCCTTTTCCTTGCGCTTCTTTCAAAAAGTAAATCCTGTGAAGTTTTGTAGTTTCTGATTCTTGATGAAATTCAAATCCAACAAAGCCAAGAAATTCATCATTTTCGAAAACTAAATAGTAATGATAATTGGGATTTTCGAAATGTTTTTTCAATGCTTCTTCGGAGTACATCATATTAAGCATATAATCTATCTGATCTTGTTCCAAAATATCAGCATAAGCAAAAGCCCAGGATTTTTTTGCTAAATTTTGAATGATAGGAATGTCTTTTTGTTCGGCTTTGATAATCATAATTTAAAAAATTTCTTTGATGATTTCAAGAGATTTTGGCTCTCTAAAATCCGTAAAATGATAATGATAATAAACTAAAATAGAATCGAGGAAATTTTGTTTTCCGAATCGGCTCAATTTGATATCATAGGGATTTTGTGATACAATCAGTTCTTTCCAGATTGCAGAAATATCTTTATCAAAAAAATGATGAGATTCGGTTTCTTCGAAGTTACCTGATTCTGGATTCAAATAAGTTTTATCAGAAAATAGTGGCTGCAAACCTTGTTGTTTCAGTAATCTAAAAATAAATATCAAATGAGATTGGAAATTATCCATTTGCAACTGACTTAAAAAAAGAGAAATCTCCGAGTAAATATTCTGATTTTGGTTTTCATTCCTTAGAACTTGATTCAGTAAATCAGAAATAAAAAATAAAATAGAGTTCTTTCTAATATCAGAAGTGAAAAGGTCTGAATTTCTCTGTTCCAACTTGATAACATTCTGGATATTCTTCTTTTTATCAGAAGTGTAAAGTAACAGCTCGTTCAAAGGAAAAAGAAACGCTTTTTTCTTGTTTTTGGGTGCGTAAATTCCTTTGGCAAAAAAGCTTTCGAATCCGTTTTCTCTACAAAAACAATGGAGAACAGCATCGTGATCTCCATATTTTGTATAAGACAGTAAAAAAACTTCTTGGGTCATTTCTTAATTTACGACAGCTATTTTTGCGGTTGCTGTATCTGTTCCGTCCTCGTTGGTCATCAAAACATAATAGATTCCCGAAGCTACTCTTACACCTCTTTGATTGTTAAGATTCCACTCAAAATAACCACCGTTAGCCACTGCTGAATGTACCAAATTACCTGCAGCATCTGTGATTCTGATATTGGTTTTTTGCGCTAATCCTTTTATTCTCACATTTCCTTTATATTGAGCATAAACTACAGGGTTTGGATAAACAAGTACATTACCAAAATTGGAAGTAACCTCGGATACATCTCCTTGGTAAACCATTACTCCATCTAATGTTACGAAGTAGACTTTACCTGTTTTATTATCTATTTTAATATCAGTAACACTATTATTTGGCAATGGTGAGTTAGACTTTGTGAATTGATAAATCGTTTTATCTCCCGATGGACTAAGGTAGAAAACCCCTCCTCCATCAACCGAAACCCATTTTTGATTTCCTGAATCTACAGCAATTTGTAAAATTTTGGCATCTCTAAAAAGTTCTTCAGCCAAATTGTTTTCTTCAATAATAATTGCGTCTGTCTGCGGATTATCTTCTAGTATTGCCGCTTTAGGATTTGATAGTATCCTAAGACCCTGATTGTTTCCTATCCAAATATCATTATTGTTATCCATCGCTACAGATGTTGTACCATCTATAGGAAGATTATTTGTTTTTTTAAGTACCTTAAATTTGTCATCAGATGTATTACTTGCAGTATTATTATAATCGTACATCATTAATCCTCCATCATTGTTATATGGAGCTGGAATATATAGTACACCTTCTTTTATTAATGGTTTTTGAATACCTCCAATGTTAAATGTTGTAAATGGTAATGTTCCAAAAGCATCAGTAGATTTATTAAATAAGTAAAAGCTAGATGTAGGACAAGGATCACTATATCCGGGACAAGTAGATTGAACCGTAGAGAATAAATTATTCTGTTCATCAAACGCTAACCCCATTGCCCTATACCAATAACTACTTGAATCATTAAAAAAATATCTTTTAACAAATTCATTATTCTTCATTTTATAAACACCTTTGCTTCCACTATCTGCATAAAAATTTGTAAAATATACTTCAGTTGGATTGGAGGGATCAGGTATTACATCTAATATGTTAAAAACAGTAGATGAATTATTTACAAATAAGTTTGGATAAATCCATTTTGTTCCATCGTAGTGATAATACCCTATTTTACTCACATTTGGATTTGGATTATCAATATTTGGTGCTGGATCAGCATCTCTATTACCTGAAGATATCCATATTTGATTATTAAGCATAGATAGTTTGTAAGATCTATTATTATATGGACCATCTGGTTTGAAACTATTTTTTTGTTCATTATACAACCCATTCATCTGAGTTCCGGTGAATAATTGCCCATTATAAATTAAAGCAGTATTGATAAGCTCGCCAACATTAAAATTTTTCTGTAGAACTCCATTTGCCCCATAAACAAAAACTTGCTGTTGATCTGTTATGATAATCTGATTGTTGAATACTTTCACATCCTGAATATCAGTAAATCCTGAAATTGTAGATAGAGAGCCAAGTGATCCATATTTAACTTCTTTAGCATTTGCAAATACTAAAATATCTGTAGCATCTACTTTTTTGAAGGCTCCTATTAAAGATGACGGTGTGATCCAAGTTGTGTAGACAGGAAAAGTAGCATTCAGTTCATGGTATTTTATACCATTTGCAGTGGCCACATAAATAGTATTATCTTTTAAAACAGCAGAAAAAGCTGACTCATATATACCTCCACTCATGAAAAATGTAGTTTCCCCAAATTCTCTTTTTGTAATATTAAAAATTGAAACCCCATAACCAGCAGAAATGATAGCTTTGTCACCATTAATTGAAATATGGTTAATCTTTTTACTTCCATTGTAACCTGTAGCCAAAGGTATGTCAACAGTCAAAAAGATTCCATTAGGGGTTATTATATCGAGTGAGCCATTTTTGTAACCCACAATACCAGTTTGGGTTGCTGGGTTATAATCAAACGCTGAAATTTTTACCTCGTGAAGACCATTGGCTTTTGACAGTTTTTTGATTTCGCCTGTTCCTGGATAATAATAAAAGATACCGTTTTCTGTGGCAGCGATTAATCGGTCACCGTCTTCTCTTATTTTCAGGACATTATTATATGAGAAAAGATCGCTCCATTTGCTGGTTTGCGCTTGAAAAATCAGTGCTGTAAAAACTGATATAATTAATAAAATTTTCTTCATTCTAAACAATTATGTTTTCATCTATTAACTGATTATTCCACGAAATATTTTTCACATTCTTATTTTTATCAAAATAAAAATCTAACCTGCCTAATAAAATCCCTGCCCAACCTACTTGATTGACAATGACATTTTTACCATCCTTATTCTGGAAATTCACAGGCTCTTTAAGGAAAGTGTGCGTGTGACCACCTAAAATCAAATCTATTCCGGAAGTTTTAGCCGCCAAATGTTTATCAGACATTTTCTTCGGATCATCTTTATAATCAAAACCGATGTGAGATAAACAAATTACCAAATCACACTTTTTTTCATTTCTCAGAAAGTCAGCATAATGTTGAGCAATTTCTATTGGATTTTGATAAATTGTTTCCCCATAATTCTTTTTACCAACCAAACCATTCAGCTCAATTCCTACAGCAAAAATCCCGATTTTGATTCCGTCTTTGTTGAAGATTTTATATTGTTCGGTTTTTCCGTCTAGAATTGTATTCTTGAAATCATAATTGGAGCAAATGAAAGGGAATTTCGCATTCGGAAGGACTTTTAGAAAACCTTCCAAGCCATTATCAAAATCGTGATTTCCCATTGTTGACGCATCATATTGCATCATACTCATTAGTCTAAATTCCAATTCGCCGCCAAAAAAATTGAAGTAAGGCGTTCCTTGGAAAATATCTCCTGAATCCAAAAGCAAAACATTTTTTTCCTCACTTCTGATTTTATTGACTAATGAAGCTCTTCTCGCAAAACCACCTTGATTTGGATTTTTGGTGTAAGAAGTATCAAACGGTTCTATCCTACTATGTTGATCGTTTGTATGAAGAATTGTCAATTTATGAGCTGATTCTTTTTTTAGAATATCAAATTGCTCTGCCAACAAAAGATTAGGAGCCAATGTCAAAGCGAGACTTCCGCCTCCGATATATTTTAGAAACTCTTTTCTTTTCATTATTCCTGCACTTTTTTGTTTTTGAAAATCAATCTCACATCGTCCGGAGAAGAAATCTCTGGATTTTGTTTGAACTTTTCCAGGAAAAGATCACGCATCTTGATCCCTGTTGATATCATTTCACCTTTGCTAAAAAAGAACATATTATCTCCTCCCAAAGCCAGATAATCCGATGTTGCGATATAATATGTTTTATTATAATCGATTGTTTTTCCGTTGATTAATTTTTTAGAAATCGAATTATTCTCATCGGTTTCGATTACCAAATGAGAAACCGGATTATTTTTCTGAGTTTTCAAATAATAATCGAACAAACCTTCCACATCTTTTCCATTCATTTTGATAATTACCACTTCATTTTCAAACGGCATTACTTCATAAATCTGCTTCGTCAAAATATCACCTTTTGGAATGATGGTTCGGATCCCACCGATATTGATAACTGCAGCATCAATTGGTGGGAGGCTATTCTTTTTCGCCCACTCATCAGCACCTTCAAAAGTATAATCCGCCAAAAGATTTCCCAGATTGCTGTTATCGCCTGATTTATTAAGTTCTGTATTGGTATGAGAAATTTTGGTATTCATTTTACCTTCCAGCTCGTGTTTGTAAGGTTGAATGATGGCTGCCATTTCCTTATCCTCACTAAGTTCGCTGGTAATGTAAATATTCTTTTCGGTATGGATGTTTGCAATGTTGAGTGGCGCTTTACAACCAATCAACAACAAACTGACTATACCAAATCCTAATAATTTATTTTTTATCATTTAATTTTATCTTAATTACTGAATTCGTGAATTCCCGATTTCATTTAAAAAATAATATGGATACAAATCTAATGATTTTCGGGTTTTAAAACTAACTAAATAATTGTTAGAGAAGTCAAAAGAACATTCATTTTAGTTTAGATTAAAAAATTGCTACCTGCTAACAAAGCCAAACATAATCTTTGTCAATTATTAAAATAAAATTAACTTTGAGAAATTTAATTTTCAAATAAAAATGGGTCAGCTAAAAGGCGTAGGTGTAGCTTTGGTAACACCTTTCAATGAAGATCTATCCGTAGATTTTGATTCTCTTACGAGATTAATCGATTATAATATAGACAACGGAACCAATTTCCTCGTTGTTTTAGGAACTACAGCAGAAGCTGCAACACTTTCCAAGGAAGAAAAGGACAGAGTTGTTGCTCACATCACGAAGATCAATAATAACAGATTGCCATTAGTTTTAGGAATTGGTGGAAACAATACGGCTGAAGTTGTAAAACAAATCAAGGAAACAGATTTGTCAGATTTTGATGCTGTTTTATCGGTTTCTCCTTATTACAACAAACCGAATCAGGAAGGACTTTATCAGCATTATAAAGCTTTGGCTGAAACGGGTGAAAAAATCATTATTTATAACGTTCCAGGAAGAACCGGACAAAATGTTGAAGCTTCTACAACTTTACGTTTAGCTAATGAATTCCCTAATCTTTTTATGGTTAAAGAAGCTGCTCCTAATATTCTTCAATATTTTGATATTCTAAGACAAAAGCCAGAAAATTTTTCACTAATGTCCGGCGATGACGAATATACTTTGCCTGTAACTTTGGCTGGAGGCGACGGTGTGATTTCCGTAATCGGACAAGCTTATCCAAAGGAATTTTCTACAATGGTAAAACTGGCTCGTAACAGAGAGGTGGACGAAGCTTACAAGATTCACAATTCTTTGGTAGAAATCACAAGATTGATTTTTGCTGAAGGTAATCCTTGTGGCGTGAAAACTATTCTTGCTGAAAAAGGTTTGATTAAAAACTACTTGAGACTTCCACTAGTTCCAGCTTCGGAAGGTCTGCAGGAAAAGATAAAACAAGAAATGCAAAAATTAGAACATTAATAAACACAACAGAATTAAAAACTAATGGAAACACAAATGAAAACTTACAACTTTTCTTTCAAAGGAAAAGGCAGCGATTTCTTTGGAGTCGTGGTCGTAAACTGGCTATTAACAATCATTACTCTTGGGCTTTATTATCCTTGGGCAAAGGAAAGGACCCTTAAATATCTTTACGCTAATTCTTATTTGGAGGGCGATAATTTTCAGTTCACCGGAACCGGAAAAGAGATGTTTGTTGGTTTTGTGAAAATTTTTGGAATCGTTGCGGCATTTTACATTGGGATTATCATAGCAATAAAAACTCAGAATACATTTCTGATGGGAATTTTTGTATTTTTATTTTATGTATTTTTTCTGGGAATCATTCCGTTTGCTATCCACGGATTTTACAAATACAGAATGTCCAGAACCAATTGGAGAGGCGTAAGATTTGGTTATAGAGGCGACAGAGGAACATTGATGAAAATATATTTCAAAGACTTATTCCTTACGATTATTACTTTCGGAATTTATAGTTTCTGGATGACGACGGATTTGCGAAATTACACATTAAGCAATGTAAAATTTGGAAGTGCTGAATTCAAATACAAAGCCAGCGGAAGCGATTACTTTTGGCTTAATTTCAAAGGTGTCATTTTAACATACATCACTTTAGGAATCTACAGTTTTTGGTTTCAGAGAGATATTTTGAGATTTTATTTTGACCATTTGACCTTGCACAACGGCACTGAAAAAGTAAGATTCCAATCCAAATTATCCGCAGGAGACATCTTCGAATTATTGATTATCAATATGTTGATTCTGATGTTTACATTAGGTTTGGGATATGCTTTTGTAGAAGTAAGAACTTTGACGAAGCTTTTCAGCAGTCTCGAAATTGTTGGAAATATCAACTTAGATACGTTGCAACAAACAGAAGAAGAATACAAAAATGCTTTTGGCGATGAGGCTTTGGATGCAATGGACCTTTCTGGCATCATCTAAATGAAAATCACATCGCAGGCTAAATATTTTGACGGAAAAACTTCTAAACCACATTTTGTGGAGTTAGAAGTTTTTCTGCATAATCAGGTAACCTTTTATTTTGAAAACAGAAGATTAATATGGAATTTTCAGGATATTAAGTTTGAGAAAAACGGAGAAATATTGTCTATTACAAAAAAAGACAACCTCCACGAAATCATCAAAATCGAAAATCCTGAAACTGCTGATACAATCTACAAGTCTGCAAAAACTTCTCAAAATCTATCGTGGTATCAAAACATTCTGGATTTTGGTCCGAAGTTTTATTTAACTGCTTTTGTATCCGTTATCACACTTATCGCTTGTTTTTACATTTTCATCATTCCGTATGTCAGCGAAAAAGTAACTGATATTTTACCAATCAGTTTCGATGAAGAAATCGGAAATACCAATTTTCAGCAAATCAAATCGACTTCTAATATTGATGAAAAACAGTCTGAAAAACTTCAGGAATTTGCTAATCTTATCAATTTTGGAACTGAGAGAAAACTCTATTTTAAAGTTATTAATGATGAAGAAGTCAACGCTTTTGCTTTGCCTGATGGAACTATTGTTGTTTATTCTGGCTTGCTTTCAAAAGTTGAAAATCCGAACGAATTAGCAGCACTTTTAGGACACGAGGCAACACATATCAAAGAAAGACACAGCACAAAAATTCTGGCAAGAAGTATCGCTGGATATGCCATTGTTTCTTTAGTTGTTGGCGATGTGAATGGAATTATGACAACTTTAGCGAATAACGCCAATGAGCTGAATAATTTGTCTTTTTCCCGAGAATTTGAGCAATCGGCCGATGAAGGTTCTTATGCGATTTTGAAACAAAATAAAATCAATCCGGAAGGGATGTATCAACTCTTCAAAATACTTGAGAAAAGTGATAATCTAGAAGTTCCAAAAATCTTATCCACTCATCCATTAACCAAAGACCGAATGAACTATTCCAAAACTTTGATGGACAGAAATGACTACTCTTTTTCTTCCAATCCCGAATTGCAAAAGGCATTTGATAATTTAAAAAATTAAAAAAGGTTCAGAGATTTCTGAACCTTTCTTTTTATATATCTAGGATAATTCTGTAAATATCAGAGGAATTCCTCACAATACCTTCTTGAAAAAATCCGCCCGACTGAGGAATCAATTCTATAAAATCAAAAACCTTACAGTCATCTGGCAATCCGGAAAAAATCAATGTAAACCAATATTCTTTTGCAACAGGGACATCTGTCCAAGTCGGGAAAAGGCTGATATTCTCAAAATGGATGAGTTTAGAAATATGGTCAGAATTTCTGTCAACAAGATAAGTTGATGACCAAATCCTAATTTTTTCCTCCATAATGAAGTCTGATTTGAAACAGCAATGTAAGATGACCTGTTTCTCTTCTTTCATTTTGGACTGAAGCTCCAATAGAATTTCTTCAGCAATGATTGGTTTTACAATAGTTTCGCTCATTAATATTCCAATTCTAATTTCTCTTTAGAATAATCTCTGATTTCGTGGATGAGTTCCGGATGTTCTGCTAATTTTTTTCCATAACTAGGAACCATTTCTACCAATTTGTCTTTCCAATCTGTTTTCAATTTATCAGCAAAACAGTTTTCCAAAACCATAATCATCGCAAAAGCAGAAGTACTTGCTCCTGGAGATGCGCCTAAAAGTGATGCAATATTTTTGTCTTTGTTCACAACCACTTCTGTCCCAAACTCCAATCTTCCACCTTCGAATCTGTCTTTTTTGATGATTTGAACTCTTTGTCCGGCGTGTTTCAATTCCCAGTCTTCTTCTTTGGCATCTTTCACAAAGTCTCTTAAATGCGACATTCTCTGAGATTTGCTCATCGTCACCTGCTGAATCAAATATCTTGTCAAAGGCATATTGTGCCACCAAGCGCCAAACAGAGAACGGATATTCTTAAAATTAACACTTTCCGGCAAGTCCAGATAACTTCCTTCTTTCAAAAACTTAGTAGAAAATCCTGCAAAAGGTCCAAACAACAATGCTTTTTGACCATCAATAATTCTTAGATCAAGATGCGGAACTGACATTGGTGGAGCACCAACAGTTGCTTGTGTGTAAACTTTGGCATGATGTTTTTCAACCAATTCAGGATTAGTTGTTACCAGCCATTGTCCACTCACCGGGAATCCACCGTAACCTTTACTCTCCTCAATTCCAGAACTTTCCAAAAGCGGAAGTGCATATCCACCTGCACCAATGAAAACAAATTTTGCATTCACGGTTTGTTTATGAAGATTCTTTCTGTCTTTCACTTTCAGATTCCAGCCTCCGTTTCCGTCTGCCTCCACATCTTTTACTTCGTGGTAAGTGAAAACTTCTACAGACTCAGTTTTTTTGAGATGGTCTATCAATTTTGTTGTCAAATTCCCGAAATCAACATCCGTTCCCTGATCCATTTTCGTAGCAGCAAGCTTATCTGTCGCCATTCTTTTCTGCATCATCAGTGGAAGCCACTTCTCTAATTGTTGATGATTATCAGAATATTCCATTCCCTGGAACAAAGGCGATTTTAGTAAAGCTTCGTGTCTTTTTTTAAGATAAGTCACATCTTTCTCTCCAAAGACGAAACTCATATGTGTACAGGAATTGATGAATTCTTTCGGATTGTCAATAATTCCTTTATTGATTAAATAAGACCAGAATTGCTTAGAAACTTCAAATTGTTCTGCGATATATTCAGCTTTTTTGATATCGATTTTGCCTTCTTTCTCAGGCGTATAATTCAGTTCACAGAAAGCAGAATGTCCTGTTCCAGCATTGTTCCAAGCAGAAGAGCTCTCTTTGGCCACTTTTTCCAGTCTTTCGAAAATTGCAATTTCCAGACTCGGGTCAAATTCGTGAAGCATTGTTGCCAAAGTTGCACTCATAATTCCACCGCCTACCAACGCAATATCGTATTTAGGTTTTGGATTCATTTATTTAGATTTTTCGGATACAAAATTAGTGATAAATGTCAACTTCTGTGCCTCGTCATTTTTTAAATATCTTATCATTTGTTAAGAAATCTCAAATCTGCTTTTAAAGTCTTTTCTGAAATTTTAAATCATTAATTTTGCAAAGACTTTGGAAAATCGAAGTGTAAAAAATGAAAGCTTTAAAAACACTGAATCCCTATTTCTGGAAACATCGTGTCTTACTTTTTTGGGGATTTCTATTCATCATTCTGAGTAACTTTTTTGCGATTTACAAAATCCAGTATATCGGTCAGACTATCAATATTATAGAGAAAAATTATTCAACATTAAATTTATCTTCTGACCTTAACATCATTGATAATGTTAAGAATAATTGGACTTACTTCAGAATAATCTTTATCAACTCAGGAATTTTAATTGGATGTTCCCTGCTTTCTGGTTTTTTCACATTTATGATGAGACAAACCATTATTGTAGCATCCAGAAGAATAGAATATGAATTGAAGAACAAAATCTACCGTCACTATCAGGAGCTTTCTATTACAGATTACAAAAAGACAACAATTGGAGATTTATTGAATCGATTGAGTGAAGATGTTGTTGCCATCAGAATGTATCTTGGTCCAGGCGTAATGTACGTGGTGAATTTGATTATTTTATTAATCATTACCAGCACTTATATGTTTATGACGGATTTGCAGATGACACTTTGGACTTTGGTTCCGTTACCAATTCTATCTTATGGAATCTACAAAGTAAGCGACATTATCAACAAAAAATCGAAGGTAATGCAGAAAAGCCAGTCCGGTATTTCGACTTTTGTACAAGACAGTTTTTCGGGAATCCGAGTGGTAAAATTCTTCAGTAAGGAAAGATATATCGAGAAAAATTACGGAGTCAAGGTTAAAGATTATCAGGACAAAGCGCTTGATTTAGCCAGAACAGAAGCTTATTTTTTCACAATCATTATTTTCGTTATTGGACTTTTAAATGTTGCGATTCTTTACATTGGCGGACAAAAATATATTGCCGGAGAAATGAGTGTCGGAACAATCGCCGATTTCTTTATGTACATCAATATGTTGATTTTCCCCTTCTCGATGTTGGGTTGGGTAACTTCTGTCAATCAAAGAGCTGACGCCAGTATGCAACGTGTCAATGAGTTTTTGGATATGAAATCTGATATTATTAATACGAATAATGAAGTTTATCCTATAACCGGAGAAATTGAATTCCGAAATGTGAGTTACACTTATCCAAATACAGGTATCAAAGCTATCAAAAATCTAAGCTTTAAAATTAATGCAGGAAAATCTCTCGCGATAATGGGTAAAACCGGAAGCGGAAAATCTACAATTGCACAGTTGCTTTGCCGACTAATTGACCCGGACGAAGGTGAAATCCTCATCGATGGAAAGAATCTGAAAACTCATAATCTGAAACTTTATAGAGACCAATTAGGCTATACACCACAAGAAAGTTATCTTTTTTCTGATACGATTGAGAACAATATTGGATTTGCCGTCGATAACCCAAATCGTGACTTGGTAGTAGAAATGGCGAAAAAAGCAGATGTCCACAAAAATATAGAAGAGTTCAAAGAGCAATATGAAACGATGGTTGGCGAACGCGGTGTAATGCTTTCTGGTGGGCAAAAACAGAGAATTTGCATTGCCCGAGCGATGATCAAACAACCGAATATTATAATCTTTGATGATTGTCTTTCTGCCTTGGATACAGAAACAGAGGAAAACATCTTGCAGAATATTGATAACGACATCAAAACTACTACTTCTATCATAATAACTCACAGAGAATCAAGCGCGAAAAGAGCTGACGAAATTTTATATCTCAATTAAAATCAACTACAATATCAATAATATTTTTATTAAAATTTTAAGAAAAAAGCTCATTTAACAGATTTTTTTAACAAAATATTTTGAAATTCCGAGAATTCTGTTATATTTGTTAAAACAGATTTCTAAAAAAATATTTAACAATGAGTGAATTTAAGGAACGACATGAGAATGAGATTTTCACTAAAGTGTTGAAAGCAGGAAGAAGAACTTATTTCTTTGATGTGCGAGAGACAAAGGCGGGTGATTATTATTTGACCATTACAGAAAGTAAGAAAAACTTCGGGGAAAACGGTGAGGCAACTTTTGAAAAACACAAAATCTATCTTTACAAAGAGGATTTCAAAAGTTTCCAGGAATTATTCAATGAATCTACAGACTTTATCATCCAGCAGAAAGGCGAAGATGTGATTTCTGAAAGACACGATAAAGACTTCAAATCCAAATCATTTACGATTGACTCTGACGACGAAGTTTAAAAACAAAAAAAAGCGCATTTTAGAATGCGCTTTTTTGTTTATAATATTTGTCACTTATTTCTACTAAAAAAAAGGCTATTAAAATTAGCTGATACCATTCAAAATCCAACTTAAATCTCATATTCGCAGCATGTCCAACTACGTATGGAAAAGTAAAATTGGCAAAAAATAAAAGTGAAAACCAAAATAAAGGTTTTGATTTTTTATATAAAAAGGCTAATGAAATCAAACTAATTAAATTAACTAAAACAACATAGATTTTCCTCCCTAAAAGCAATACTAAACTATCATCACTAAAATATTTCGGTGGTACATAGTATAGACAAAAAGCATTACTCAATGCTTTCTTTATAAAATAATGAGGCTTCCATTGTGTTGCTTTAGCTACTTCATTCTTATAAATTTTTTCCATGTTCAACTCATCAATCTCATCACGCATTTGATAGATATAATGATCTCTTGCCATTGGAATTAATTTTAAATCATCTAAAAGCTGTCCATTAGGAGTAAATCCGTAATAAATATTTTGCCATGCTGGCGTTTTGGACAATACAATCTGATTGAAAACATAATAATTTCTAATGACCCAAGGAGAGTATAACAATAAAGCTGTAAAAACTAAAATCGAAAATTTCTGAAAATTTAGTTTTTTAAATATTAATAATCCTAACATCATTATTACAGCTAAAGGAACTATAATAACTTGTGTTAAGAATAAAATTGCGGTTATAGCTCCAAAAATGATTGTCCATTTAATTTCTAATTGATTTCCAAACCAAACTTTAAAATACAGTAAAAGCCAAATTAGTAATATAAGGATAAAGATATTAGTTGCTTCTATACTTGCCGAATAAAGAAAATAGGCTGGCGATAAAAGAAATAAAAACCCAGCCAAAATTCCTATATTATCTTGTGAAAAAGTTTTTAAAATCTGAAAGATTAAAATTGGTAAAAAAAAGCTAAGAATAGCTTGAAATATTGCAACACCTACTAGACCTTTAGCTCCCAATAACCAAATAAAAAAACTTAAAAAATAGGGATAAATAGGCAATTTGAAAGCCGTTCCTCCTAAGTTGATAAATTCTGAAAATTGGTGATATTTTACAATATTTTTAGCAATAGTAAAATCTTCTATTCCAGAAATATTTTCTTGAATTATTATAATATAAATTACCTTAAGAATTACTGTAATACCACTTACTAGACACAAGTTTTTATAAGTCAATAATTTTTTTATCATTAAACAAATATAAAGATAAGATAGAAAATAATTTTATATAAACAAAAAAGCATCTCATAAAATGAAATGCTTTTTATCTGTGGGTGAATGAGGGGTCTCGAACCCCCGACCTCCGGAACCACAATCCGGCGCTCTAACCAACTGAGCTACAATCACCGTTTTTGCGTGTGCAAATATATAATATTTTCTTTGTTAATCACAAATAATTCCATCGAAATTTTTCAGAGCAATCAATTTTTCGGTTGTAAAACCTTCCGCATATTCTACTCCGGAAAGTCTTCCTAGGTCTTGTGCTCTGTAAGTCAAGCTTTCCAGAAAATCTTTTGTTGCAATTGGTGTAATCGGTTCATTGGATTCAGGATTATAAAATTGTGTCTTGTATGCCAAACACGCTTCTATTTTTTGCTCCATAAACCCAGAAATATCAATGACAAATTCTGGAACCACATTTTTCCATTGGATATAATGGAAGATATGTTTAGGCCTCCAAACTTCTTGTAGTTGACCATTTTCAAAAGTTTCAATTTTCTTCAAACCTGAAAGAAAACAAGCATCGGAAACTAATTTTGCAGCTTTTGCATGATCAGGATGTCTGTCATCAATTGCATTTGCTAAGACAATTTCAGGTCTGTATTTTCTTATTTTTTCGACAATTTTAAGTTGATATTCCTCTGAATTATTAAGGAAACCATCTTTCAGCTTAAGATTTTCTCTTGAACTTATTCCTAAAATTTTTGCCGCAGCGACAGCTTCTTCAGCGCGTGTTTCAGCGGTTCCTCTGGTTCCTAGTTCACCTTCTGTTAAATCAATAACACTAATTGTTTTTCCTTCAGAAATTAATTTTATAATTGTTCCTCCACAACCTAATTCCACATCATCCGGATGTGCTCCTATTGCAAGAAAATCACATTTCATATCAAAATATTTTTGTACAAAATTACTAAAAACAAAACTTCCCAATTTTAAGAATTGGGAAGTTTATATTAATCTAATTGAGATTATTGATTAAGAACTTTCTGCAGAGAAAGTGCATCTGCATAAGTTGGATTAAGAGCCAATGATTTAGCAACATTAGCTTTCGCTTTTTCTTTGTCGCTATCTTTTGCTATAAATGCAATTGCGAAATAAGCATAAGACATTGTTTCTTTGTTTGTTTCTTGATCTGCCGCTGGCTTAGCCAACAATGTATCAATATATTTTTGGTATGCAGCAGAAGCTAAGTCCTGGCTTCCAGCTTGTTGATAAGCATAACCCTGGCTATAATAAGCAGGCTCCCAAGTTGGAAGTAATGTTATCATTTTCTGCCAAGTTAAAATAGCGCCATTCCAGTTTTTAATATCCTGATAAGCTTGAGCTAATTTATAAATTGCATCTGTATCCTGAGCATTTGCAGCAACTTTGGCTTTCAGAGCTTCGATTTCTGGTGAAGTTCCACCAGCATCTGCAGAAACACCAACCAACCCACCTTTGATTTTGCCAAGTTCTTCATCCCAATTCATGGTTTCATCTTTTGCATTTTTTGCAATAGCGATTTTCTGTTGGGAAGTAGCTTCTAATTGTGCTTTTTTAGCTGAGTCTTTCTCATCTTTTGCCAAACCTGCAGCAATCAAACCTTGTAAACCTTCGTCAGATGCCTGAACTCTTGATTTATCTGCCTGAGACAAGAAAGTATTAATACTCTGCTGTGCATCTGCATATTTAGCTTCACCATATTGGATATAAGCTCTCAATTTATATTTGATAGGATCATCTACTTTATCAAATACTGAATCCAAAGTCGTTTTAGCATTAGCATAATCGTCATTAGAAAAGTAAAGTTTTGCAATCTCTAATTGAGTATATGGATCCTCATCTGCATATTTGGTATAATTAATCAAATTCTGAGTTGCTTCCGCATTCTTCTGATATTTGATATTAAATCCTGCTAAAGCTTTGTAAGCCGGTGCATAAGTTGGATCTACAGCAATCGCTTTATCAATATTAGTTTTGGCTTGTTGCCATTGTTGAGCAGCAATCCAAAGTGTTCCTTTTCTTGTATAAACCGAAGCTTTATTTTTAGCAACAGCTTCTGCTTTATCATAAGCAGTCATTGCATTTCCCGGGTCTTTTTTAATTCTGTAAGCGTCACCTAAAGAATAATAATAATTGGCAGGAACACCAGCTTTCTGAGCTCTTTCAACAGCTTTGTTCAAGAATGTAATTGCTAAATCCGGCGCACTGTATTTTTCAAATAATGTTAATGCTTCACCAGCTCTGAAAAGAACTTCTGCATCTTTTTCTTTAGAATCTTTTACAATCTGCTGAATCTCTGTGATGGCAGACTTGTCTCCTTTACCCAATTTTACAGAAGCTAAACCTAATTTGTTCAAATAACTTTTTGGATCAGCTGCTAGCCCTTTGTCAAAGCTTTCTTTAGCTAAATCAAAATTAGGATCGAATTGAGTTAAATATGTATTACCTAAATAGAAATAGTTATTTGCATCTTTAGGATTTTGATTGATAAGATCTGTGTAGTTTTGTTTTGCTTTCGCATATTTTTGGCTATCTACAAAGTTAATCCCGTCCTGAACAGATTGTGCAAAACTGAAACTTGTAAAAAAACCTACTGCTGCTGTTACAGCAATTTTTTTTGATAAATTCATTATATTCTCTTTTTTCATTTTTCGTAACTGTAAAAATTCTGGTTTTAATGTCAATATTTAGACCAAAATAGATAATTAAATTTAAATCTTCTGTTAAATAAATATTAAAAATTAAATCATCTCATCTGAACTTCTCTTCTGAAGATATTATAAGGTTGAAGTCCTTCTTTTTCAACAACAATCTGTCCCAACTGCTGACAAGAAAATCTGATAAAACCATTTCCTAATCCATAGTACGCTTCGTTACTTAAAAAATATAAAACTCGTGTAAAAGGATAAGTCATATCTTTCAGATTTTCAGAAGAAACTTCATAGGATTTATTGTCTTTAACTACATTAAGAACTTTTAATTCGTTTCTTAGTTTTGTTGCTTCTTCACCAAAAGGTCTACTGATAGTATTATAACTAATCACACCAATTTTATCCGGATAATTCTTCAATTGCTCTGCTACATTTTCATTTCCGTTGATGATAGAAAACTTAAGATCAGCAGGATTCTTCTGAAATTTTTGAGCAATAAAATTAAGATTACTTGAATTGGTTCCATCAAATATTAATCTTTTTTTGTCTGATGAAAGTTCATTAGAAATCTCATCCATAGAAATAGACTCCAATGGTGAGTCTTTTGGAACGACAAAAAGCACTGCATCAGCTGCAAATTTTCCTGGGAGCCAAGGCAAATCTATCTTTTTATCATAAGCTTCTTTTTCCTTAACCGAAAGTTCTCTGGACATTACCACAACTCTTGCTTTTCTATCCAACAAATCCAATAACCCAAGATCCTCTTTCTTGATGATAACATTGATTTTTGTCTCAGGATTAAGCGCCATATATCTTTCTGTCAAAGCTTCTATAACACTTTTGAAAGACTCATCTGTTTCTATCGTTATTTCACCTTTGTTAGGCGTATCTATTTCTTTCGGTTTCTCTTTGGAACACGAAACAGCAATAGCAAAAGTTGCTACAAGCAGGAAAAAGATTTTTTTCATTTCTAATTATTATTTTTTAATGATATGATAGCTCTTACAATACGGAAAACACCATAAGCTATAAGTAATCCGCCTAATGGATAAGCCACATTAGGTTCTAAAATAATGATGAAGAATTTATATACGATAACTACGATTCCTAAAACAATATAGAAAAGACCCGTTATCAAAGAAAGCCAATTAAACATATGACAAATCTAATAAAAAAAGAGAAGTTTTTCTAACTTCTCTTTTATATAATATGTTACAAAATAATTATTCTGGTGGTTGCATAGCTAATGGTAATCTATATCTATATCGTACAGTTTGTCCATTTGTTTTTGCCGGTGTCCATTTATTTTTTATTGATTTAATCGTTCTGATAGCTTCAGCATTAAAATCATTATTTGATCCAGTAACTTTAATATCAGTAATAGTACCATCTCTTTCTACTACAAAAGAAACCTGTCCTTTAACTACACCATCTGCTCCTTCTATAGCTGCTGTATCAAAATTTTCAGCAACTTTTTTCCTAAAAGCATTAATTCCACCAGGAAACTCAGATGCCTGATCTACAGATTCGTAAACCTCATTCGTCACTGGTTTTACCTCAGCTGCAACTCCTTTACCTGTTACTGGTGGTGGAGGTGGTGCATAAACCGGAGTTTTTACACCTTCCTGGTTTTGAAGCCCCGTCGTAGTTTCCAATTGTTTCGTAATTGGTGGCGGTGGCGTTTCAATTTTAGGCGCTTTTTTAGGTTCCGGAACAACGTTCTGAATTACCTCTTGCTTTTCCTCTTCTTTTGGAGGAGGAGGTGGTGGTGGTTCTTCTTCTTTAGGTTGTTCAATGATTGGCTCTTCTTCTAAAATATCTACTAACTTCGCTTCTACTTCCACTTTATCCTTAGCATTCATTTGTTGAATCTTAAGATATACAAGTGGAGAAACTGCAAGAGCTAGGAAAAAAGCAGTACCAATTAGGAAAGACTTTGTCAGCATTTTAGGATATGCAGTCCTAAGATCATAGGCTCCGTATACTTTATTTCTATTTTCGAATACAATCTCATCCAAAGTTGGATTGTAATTCAAATTATCTTCTGCCATTTTAATATTATTAAATGTAATACTTGTAGTGGATTATTCTCCTACTTTCTTTTTGTAAACAGCTTCTTCCCAAGGTTTGATATCGGTAACCCCATATCTTTCATTTTTGGTAACTGCCATTTCATCCAGAATGTCTACAAAGTTTTTATATACTGCATCGTCTGTCGGTTTGATAATTACTGTGAATTTGTCTTTATCAGATGCTCCAGCTTTTGCTCTCTCAATTACTTTCGTAATTCCTTCTCTATCGAAGTTAGTTTCAACAAGTGTTTGCTCATTAAGACCAGCCTGATCTTGTTGATGATAAAAAATCTTGTTATCCTTGCCTATGATGATAGAAATTGAATTATTCAATTTGATTTCTGTCTCGGGTGATTTCTGCTTGTCCTTTGGTTTCGCCGGAAGGCCAAGATCCATTACATTAGGTTTACTAAATGTTGTGGTAAACATAAAGAATGTAATCAAAAGAAAACCTAAATCTACCATCGGCGTCATATCTACGCGGGTGTTCTGCTTTTTCGAACGGACCTTGCCGCCTTTCCCGCTATCCTCTTTTACTTGAACTTCTGCCATTTCTAATAGAATTAATTAGATTTTTCTTGTGATGTGATCAACCAAAATTTAAGAAAATCAATATCTCTTAAACCTTCAAATAAACTTTTCACTTTTGGATACTTTGTAGTTACGTCACCTTTAATCGCTAACTTATAGTTAGGATTAACAGCTAAACTCTGTTGTACCCAATCAATCAATTGTTTATTTGTACTATCCATTGGAATACCTGTAGTTGCTTTGAAAGCTTTTTGCTGATCTTCAGGAAGATTCAAATAACTTTTAAGCTGTCCCATTGGTACTCCTACCGCTTGTACTTTTGTAAATGCTACTTTTTCTGGGTTAGTGAAACTCATTCCGTATTTCTGACCCATTTTATCTAGAAGCTGAATTCTCTCTGTCCCATTTTCAACAGGTTGGAAATAGAATGTACCAGCTTGTGTAACATTTATTGTCATAAGACTTGCATCAGGAAGCAATTTCTCTGATATAGAAGAAGGCGGTTTTATTTGTTCCACATCAGGTTTTTTGAACTGTGTGGTTAATATAAAGAATGTAAGTAGTAGGAACGCAACATCACACATCGCGGTCATGTCCGTAACTACTCCATGTCTTTTTGGTTTAATTCTCGCCATTATTATAAATGTCTTTGTTAACTAATTTATGAATTTTAAAAATGTAAAGCTTTACATTTTTGATAGTCGATACTTTTATTTCTTAGTGAAATTCAGCAAAAGACTGTTGGATGCTCATAGAGATCTCGTCGATCTTGTAAGTCAATCCGTCAATTTTAGACGTAAAGAAGTTATAAAGAATAATTGCGATTGCAGAAGTACCAATACCTAAAGCAGTATTCATCAAGGCCTCAGAGATACCGATTGATAATGCAGCAGCATCAGGAGTTCCACCTCCACCACCTAAGGCAGCGAACGCTCTAATCATCCCGATTACGGTTCCAAGTAGTGCTACCAAAGTTGCAACTGTACCTAGAGTAGAAAGGATCATCATGTTTTTCTCCAACATTGGCATTTCAAGCGTAGTAGCTTCTTCGATTGCTTTTGTAAGCGCAGCCATTTTTTGTTCTTTGTCTAATGTAGTATCTTTAGCTAATGCTTTGTAAGTCGTAAGACCTTCTTTCACAACATTACCTACAGATCCTTGTTGTCTGTCACACTCTTCAAGAGCTTCGTCAACTTTGTTTTGGTTTAGCAAACTTCTTATTTTCAAAACGAAGTTATCAACGCTACCGTTTCCAGCTGCTTTGCTCAAAACGAATGCACGCTCGATAGCAAATACAATAACCGTGATCATGAATGTAATAAGGATTGGTACGATAAATCCACCCATATAAACCATTCCTAACCCGTGTGGATGTAATTCCTTACTTTCGATATCTGCGAAAGCGACAGAAGCTACTCCATCAATACGAGGGTCAGCAGTAAAGTTTGATGGGTTACCACAAACAAATAAATAAATGGCAATACCTATCACTAATAAAATAGGAATAATTACCGCAGGATTAAGTCCTCCTTTTTTCTTAGCAACTACTTGCTCATCTGTGTTTGAAACATTCATTTCCATATTAAAACTAAATTATAATTGTTAAATTTTATCGTGTAAAATAAAGTCAAATATTTGGAAAATGCAAAATTATTTTCCGTTTGACTTGTAATTTTTTTATCTACTAAATCCGCATTATTTAATTATTAATTAAATTAAAACCTTGTTTTTATGAAATCATTATCTCTTTTAGAAACATTAATGGAAGATATATAAAATTGACTTGCATAAATTACGATTTTAATTTCAACAAATTCCAATGTATAGGATAACAATTTTTCTTAACATTTCTTAAAGAATTCCAAAATCATATAACAATATTAATGATTTTCTTTGGAACGAAGATGAAATTTTTAACTGATTTATCTCCTAAGAATCTTTTTACATCCTCATTCTCCATCATTATTTTCTCAACTTCTTCTTTTCCTAAATCAGCAGCCAATTTGATTTTAAATTTCATCTTACCATTGAAGCTCACCGGATAATCTATCTCATCTTCAATCAGATAGCTTTCATCAAGAGTTGGAAACGGTTCAAATTCAATAGAAGCATTATTTCCCAGCAAATTCCATACCTCTTCGCAAATATGTGGCGCATATGGTGAGATAACAACAGCCAAAGGTTGCAAAATATTGCGTTTATTACATTTTAATTTCTGCAATTCGTTCACAGCAATCATAAATGATGATACAGAAGTGTTGAAAGAAAAATTCTCAATATCGAAATTCACCTTCTTTATTAAGGTGTGAAGGATTTTATATTCCTCTTTCGTTGGCTCTTCATCAGAAACAGAGAAATTATCACCATCGAAATACAAATTCCAGAATTTTTTCAGAAAACCATAAACGCCGCTAAGACCTTGTGTGTTCCAAGGCTTGGATTGTTCTAATGGACCAAGGAACATTTCGTACAATCTTAAGCCGTCTGCTCCGTATTCATTACAAATATCATCTGGGTTGACGACATTGTATTTTGATTTGGACATTTTTTCTACTTCACGACCTGTGATGTATTTTCCGTCTTCAAGAATAAATTCTGCATCAGCATAATCTGGTCGCCAAGATTTGAAAGCTTCGGTATCTAATTCATCTGTTGTTCCTTTTAATAAAGATACATCAACGTGAATGGCTTGGGTTTTATATTCGCCAATCAAATTTTTAGAAACATATTGATTAGTTCCGTCAATTCTATAAACAAACGCACTCATCCCCAAAATCATCCCTTGATTAATCAATTTTTGGAAAGGCTCATTTTGTTCAATGTAACCTCTGTCTTTCAAGAACATATTCCAAAAACGGGAATATAATAAGTGTCCGGTTGCGTGCTCGCTTCCTCCGATGTACAAATCAACTTGTCCCCAATAATCGGTCAATTCTTTTTTAGCAAAAACCGCGTCATCATTCGGGTCCATATATCTTAGGAAATACCACGAACTTCCTGCCCAACCTGGCATTGTAGATAATTCTAATGGGAAAACCGTTTTATCATCAATCAAGTCTGTGTCAACCACTTTCTGATTCGCCTCATCCCACGCAAATGTTTTTGCATTTCCTAATGGCGGGTCGCCGTCTTCAGTCGGCAAATATTTTTCAACCTCAGGAAGTTCCAAAGGCAAAGCGGAATTTGGCAAAGTGTACGGCATCCCGTCCTTATAATAGATAGGAACCGGCTCGCCCCAATATCTTTGTCTGGAGAAAATCGCATCGCGCTGTCTGTAATTCGTTGTTCCGTGACCAATTCCTTTGTTTTCGATTTCAGCGATTATTTTGGATTTCGCATCCTTATAATTAAGGCCGTTCAAGAAATCAGAATTCACACAAACCGAATCCTTAGAATCGTAAGCTTCTTCCTGAACATCCACATCAGATTCTACAACCTTGATGATTTCCAAATTAAATTTCTTCGCAAATCTATGGTCGCGCTCATCGTGCGCAGGAACCGCCATCACAGCGCCAGTTCCGTAACCCATCAGCACATAATCCGAAATATAAACCGGAATATTCTTGCACGTAAACGGATTAATAGCATAACTTCCCGTGAAAGCACCACTCACGTTTTTCACGTCAGCCATTCTATCACGTTCCGTTTTTTTGGAAGTTTCTTCTATATATTGGTCAACCTCAGTTTTTTGTTCCTGAGTTGTTAAATTTTGAACCAAAGGATTTTCCGGCGCCAAAACCATAAACGTCGCTCCAAAAATCGTGTCAGGTCTTGTTGTAAAAATCTCAATCGTTTCTCCGTTTTCAGTTGCAAATCTTACTTGCGCACCCTGAGATTTCCCAATCCAATATTCCTGAGCATCTTTCAAAGGTTGAGGCCAGTCCAAAGTTTTCAAACCTTGCAACAATCTTTCCGAATATGCAGAAATCCTCATACTCCACTGCATCATTTTCTTTTGAAAAACTGGATAACCACCTCTTTCGGATTTTCCGTCTTTAATTTCATCGTTCGCCAAAACTGTTCCGAGAGCCGGACACCAGTTCACAGTCGTTTCTGCACGGAAAGCCAAACGGTAATTTAATAATATTTCTTCTTTCTTAATCTCAGAACTATTTTTCCATTCTTCTGAAGTGAAATTTAATTCCTCATTTTGATTGGCATTCAAACCTTCTGTTCCTTTTTCCTCAAAATGTTTGATTAAGGTTTCGATAGATTCCGCCTTGTCCGAATCTTTATTGTACCAAGAATGGAACAACTGGATGAAAATCCACTGCGTCCATTTATAATAAGAAGCGTCCGAAGTTCTCACTTCCCTGCTCCAGTCAAATGAAAATCCGATTTTTCTTAATTGCTCTTCATATCTCGTGATATTTTGTTCCGTTGTAATTGCAGGATGCGTTCCGGTCTGGATTGCATATTGCTCAGCAGGAAGTCCAAAACTGTCATAACCAACCGGATGCAAAACGTTGAAACCCTGATGTCTTTTGAATCTCGCATAGATGTCCGACGCAATGTATCCCAGCGGATGACCCACGTGAAGTCCCGCTCCGGAAGGGTACGGAAACATATCGAGGACGTAGAATTTCGGTTTGTCGGTTGAGTCGGAAGTTTTGTAAGTTTTGTTGTCTTCCCAGTATTTCTGCCACTTTTTTTCTATCTGCTGATGGTCGTAAAACATTCTATAAAGTAAGAATTAGTAATGAATAATTTTTTTTAAGATTCACAAAGTTAAGATTTTGGAATAAATAGACAATTTTAAATTTTCGAGTTCACTTTTTTGTAATTACAATAATTTGGGCAGCTTTTTCCGCCTTCCGCTCCCAATCTTTTTTGCAGACGATTTCGGTTAAGTTGAACTTGATGACACGCAAAAAAGGATTTCCGCTCAAGTCGGGCTGCAGATTCCAGCTTCGAATCAACATTTGTCATTAACCACAATGTTTGTCATTCCGTAGGAATCTAAACAAAGCTGTCGAGATTCCTACGGAATGACAAATAGTATGAAATCATAAAATAACAGTCAGTATTAGACTTGTCACACTGAGCGGAGTCGAAGTGTTTCGTAATCAAAAAGTCTTTTATCTTTCATCTATTATCTTTTAGTCTATATCTTTATCTTTGTAAAAAATCGCAAGTGCCGGAAATCTCAATCATCACACCGAGTTACAATTCTTCAAAACATCTGGATGAAACCATTGCTTCTGTCCTCAATCAAACTTTCCAAGATTGGGAATGGTTGATTACAGACGATTGTTCGACAGATAATTCGGTGGAAATTCTGGAAAAACAAAAGGATTCTCGAATCAAAATTTTTAAAGCTGAAAAAAATGGTGGCGCTGGTCACGCAAGGAATATTTCTCTGGAAAATGCGACCGGAAGATTTATCACATTTCTGGATGCTGATGATTTTTGGGAACCCACTTTCCTTGAAGAAATGGTCAATTTTATGAAATCCGAAAATGCAGAACTGGCCTATTCCACTTATTCCCGATGCGATGAAAATCTGAATCCAACAAAAATAGGAGATTACGAAGCTGATACAATTGTGACATTTAATAATCTTTTGAAAACTTGTAGATTATCACTTTTAGCGTCGATGTATGATTCCAAAAGAGTGGGGAAATTCTACTTTCCGGAAGGTACAAAACGCGAAGATCACGTGATGTGGCTGGAACTTTTGAAGGAAATTCCGCAAGGAAAACCTCTAAGAAAGACTTTATCAAAATACCGAATGTTGCCCAACAGCGTTTCCAGAAAAAAAACAAATATTATGAAAGACCAATATTTGGTTTACAAAGATTATATGAAATTTTCAACATTGAAATCGTTGTATTATACTGCGAATTGGGCATTTAATGGTTTTATCAAATATTCTAAAATCTTCAATTAATGGAATATTCAAAAGAATTCAAGCAGGCTTTGAGCGAGTTTTCTCCGGCAGAAAAAGATAAGTTGATTTTCCGATTGTTGAAGAAAGATAAATTACTTTCTAAAAAACTTTATTTCGAGCTCATCGACCCAGAAACGACGGATGACAAACGAAATATGATGGAAGAAATTATCCGTGAAAGAGTTTCTGAGATTTCTAAATATGTTGGGAATCAGAAATATTTTTTGGTTTTAATCAGAAAACTGAGCGCAGAAATCACAGAACACGTCAAAATCACAACAGATAAATTTGGTGACGTTTATCTGAATTTATTTTTAGTTAATAAAGTCCTTGAACATAACGAAAAACTGGGAAGACAGAGATTCGATGCGGTTTACAAACTTTACATTTATCTCATCAATAAAATCATCAAAGCCTTAATCCAAATCAAAAAGCTAGACGAAGATTATTGGATGGAATTTGATGAGTTACTGGAAAACCTTAATGAGAAAATCGACAACAATATTTATTTAAGCAAACTTTGTGTCAATAATAGCTTTGATTTCAATTGGCTAAAATGTGAAAATATCCCAGACCACTTGGACTTAATCATCAAAGACATCAAAAGTCAAGGCTTCTTACGATAGGATTTTATTGATAATAATTTCAGTAGAATCTGGCTGAGAATTGACAAATTCATTTGCCTTCTCTGCCATTTCCTTTAGATAAGACTTTTCACCGATTTCAGTTTTAGAATCTTTGTCAATCAATTCCGTGATGAAAGTTGAAGCTGCAACAAAATCATCAAAGCTCTTTGCGCCTTTTGCCGCAATTAATGTATCTGCTTCCGGATTTTTCTTGTATTGATTTCCGAAAACCACGGGAACTCCATAAACCGCAGCTTCCAGAATATTATGTAAACCAGCCGAATGAAACCCGCCACCAACAACTGCTAAATCCGCATAAGAATACAATTTGGAAAGTTTCCCGATTGAATCGATTATTAAAATCTGAGAATTTGAAAAATCAGGTTTCTGAGAATTTTGCACACTGCTATATAATATAGCGTTCGGAAATAAATTCTTCAAATGTGAAACTCTGTGCAAATCGTGCGGTGCAATTACAATTTTGGTTTCAGGAAGTTTTTTCACCAAAACCTGCGCAATATCTTCTTCTGCCTGCCAACTGCTTCCAAAAACAATTAGCTTTTGATTGCTTTTAAATTCATCTATGAATTCAAGATGATTATCTCTATCCAAAAACTGCTTTACCCTGTCAAATCTTGTGTCACCGGAAACCGTAGAATTGGTCAATCCAATTTTTTTTGCCAATGCCTGAGATTTGATAGTCTGATGAAAAAACCAATCGATGTTTTGACGAAGCTGTTTTGCAAACCATTTTCCATAGCTTTCAAAAAACAGCTGATGCTCATAAAACAGTGCGGAAATCACATAGATTTTCGTTCCTCGATTTTTTAATTCTTCTAAAAGATTGTACCAATAATCATATTTTACAGTGAAGAAAATCTCCGTCTCGAAAGTGGAAACAAACTCTTTTATATCTTTTTTTCTATCAAAGGGCAAATAACAAACGGCATCAGCAATCTGCTTTCTTTTCTTCACATTTTCGTAACCGGAAGGCGAGAAAAAAGTGACCAAAGTTTTATGTTCTGGGAATTGTTCTTTTAGTTTTTCGAGAACTGGAAGACCTTGCTCATACTCTCCAAGACTTGCAGCATGCATCCAAATCACTTTTTGACCTTGGATTTTTTCTTCAACAATTTTCAAAGATTCGTTTCTTCCCCTAACTCCCTTTTTTGTTTTAGAATCAAACAGGGAAAAGATTTTCATCCCAAAAATCATTAGATGGATAGAAAGATTGTATAGCGATTTCATCTTTTATTTTTCTACTGCAAATCTATCATTATTTGTTGAAGGATTAGATATGACAAGAAATTCCAAATCGAAATCTGATTGATTTTTTATCAAATGTTTTTTACTTGGAGTAATATGAAATCCTGAATTTTCAATCACTTCGAAAACCTCTTCATCCACGATAAAAGTGGCTTTTCCTTTTAAAATAAAGAAAAACTGTTGGGCGTTTTTATGGAAATGCAATTGCTCTTGTGAATTTGGAGGCATCGTTTCCTGTTTAATAGAAAGACTTTCAGAATTTAGTAAAACCCAACTATCACAACTCCCTCCCCAATTATAATGTTCTGTATTTTGTTTTGATTTTATCATCTTTATTTTTTCTGATACAAATATAATTATTGATGTCTCTTTGAGAAAGTTGAATTCAATTTGAATGTTGAACTTTGCGAAGCGCAGCCCGACTTGAGCGGAGCTCATTTTTTGCTGAGGATTCTAGTGATGGCAAAAATAGCGGGAGCGGAAGGCGGAAAAGCTGCCATAAAAAATATAATAAAACGGTTTCGACGAATGTCAAATAGCTGCCCAAATAATTGGAATAATGAAAAGTGAAAAATTAACATAAAAAAGTTTTTAAATATTTGCCACTCAAAATAAAATCTCTATATTTGCAATCTGAAAATTTAATAGAATTACGAACTAAATATATTAGTGATGAGTAAAAGAACATTCCAACCATCTGAAAGAAAAAGAAGAAACAAGCACGGTTTCCGTGAAAGAATGTCTACACCAAACGGAAGAAGAGTGTTGGCAGCTAGAAGAGCAAAAGGCAGAAAGAGCTTAACTGTTAGTGCAGCGCGCGCTAAGAGATAATTTCTTCAAAATTATCATATACAAAGATGTCTGGATTTGGTTTCAGACATTTTTTGTTGTTAAAATTTGCCAAAAGTAGAGGACAAAAAATAAGTTTTTGCTATTTTTGAGTTTCACAACTTTCAATTTGAAATTATGCCGCACAGAAATGACCCTGGAGTCGATATTATAGATTTGAGCAGTGCCAAAATTGTTCAGAAAAACTTCACTGTCCTGAATGATGTTGACCTTCATATCAAGAAAGGAAAATTCTGCTACCTGATTGGAAAAACTGGTTCCGGAAAAAGTTCTCTTTTGAAAGTTCTTTACGGACAATTGCCTTTACAAGGCGGAAGCGGACAAGTTGCAGGTTTTGATTTGAAGAAACTGAAACAATCTGATGTTCCAAACCTAAGAAGAAAATTAGGAATTGTGTTTCAGGATTTCCAACTTTTATCGGATAGAAATATCGAGAAGAATCTTCTTTTTGTCCTACAAGCAACCGGCTGGAAAGACAAACACAAAATGGAAGCGAGAATTGATGAAGTTCTATCCAGCGTTGGAATGAAAACTAAAAAGCACAAAATGCCACACCAACTTTCCGGTGGCGAGCAACAACGTGCTGCAATCGCAAGAGCGCTTCTGAATCACCCTGAATTAATTCTTGCAGACGAGCCAACAGGAAATCTTGACCCGGAAACGTCTAACGATATTATGACACTTCTTAAAAATCTGGCGGAAGAAAACCATTGCGCTGTTGTAATGGCAACGCACGATTACCATATGATTCAGAATTATCCTGGCGAAGCCATCCGATGCGAAAACGGGCAGGTTTCTGTTTTGGATACAGCAGAATTGTTTGAATAAGAAAATTATTAGTTATAGATAGAAAAAGCTCTTTGAAATTTCAGAGAGCTTTTTTGTTGAATAGATGGAAGTCTTTTGTCAGCTCAAGATATTCATCGGAATAAACTCTTGGCGATTTTTCGATAACAAAATTTTCTTCTTTCGTTTCTGATTGTTGGAATGAATATTCTAAAACTACTCTTTTGGGTTCAGCAGTTTCGATTCCTTTGATGATAACTTTTCTTTTGAGAAACAGATTATTCTCTCTACAAATTTGAGTGAATTGCTTATCTGAATCAATAGGAATAATAACCGAAAACAAACCTTCATCAGAAAGTAATTGTGAAGCTTTCTGAATTAAATCAGAGAAATCCAATTCTAATCTTTGTCTTGCCAGAATATCTTTCTCAGAATTGTTAATCTCAAAATATGGCGGATTTGAAATGATTAAATCAAATTTTTCTTCAGTTTCAAACCTTTTAAAATCCTGAAGCTGACTTTTGATTCTTTCAGAAAAAGGAGAATTGGAGAAATTATTTTGAGAAATTTTGACAGCTTCAGAGTTGATATCGATTGCTAAGATATTTGCATTTGGATTTCTCTGAGCTAACATTAATGAAATAATTCCTGTTCCAGTTCCTACTTCCAGAATTCGTTTTGCTTGATGAATATCAGATAAAATCCCCAGCAAAACCGCATCTGTTCCCACTCGGAAAACATCAGAACTTTGCTGAATTGAAAATTTTTGAAATTGGAAATCCTTCATATTATAATAATGAAAACCGACATTTCGCACCTTCGAAGCTACAAAATTCGATTTGTCGTTTTTCTACCAATATTTCGCGACTTCGTCGCTTTACCACTTTGAAATCTATAAATTAGAAGGCATTGAGATGGTGAATGTCGCTCCTTTATCTGGCTCGGAAACTACAGTTATCGTTCCGTTATAATCTTCAACCATTCGTTTTACCATCGTAAGACCTATTCCCATTCCACTGCTTTTGGAAGTGAAATTCGGGTCGAAAATCTTCGTTATTTTATCTTCAGAAATCCCTACTCCATTATCTTCGACCGTGATTCTAATTCGTTTTTCAATTTTTTCCAAATCTACATTGATGACGGATTTTCTATCATCTGCTTTTGCCTGACTTGCGTTGGTCACTAGATTGGTGATGATTCTCGAAAGATAATCTCTGTCAATTTTCATCGGAATATTATCGTGATTGGCGTGAACAAATATATTTTCATCACTGAAAATCGTCAACACATTTTTCACTTCTTTATTCAAAGAAATTTCTTCATCATTTTTTTGAGGCAACTGCGCAAATTCAGAAAACGCACTCGCTACTCTACTGATAACATCAATTTGCCCAATGATAATTTCACTAAGATTTTTAACTTTAGTAGCATTATCTGGGGCGTTCGGGTCAAATTTTCTCTCGAAATTTTGCATCATCAACTTCATTGGCGTCAACGGATTTTTCACCTCGTGAGCCACTTGCTTCGCCATTTCTTGCCAAGCTGATTGCTTCTCGATATAACTGAGACGTTCGCGTTGGTCAGCAATTTCCGCAATCATTTTATTATAAGCCTTAACCAAAGCATTTAGCTCATCGTTTTTATAATATTTGATGGGATTGAGGTTCTTATCAAACAAGTTGATTTTACTAATCATCGAAGTAAATCGGATAATCGCTTCCGTCAAATTATTCGAAATAATCCAGCTAAACCAAATACTGAACAATATGATAAGGAGATTGACACCAATGATGTAAATAAAATACTCTTTGAAAACCTCCATATAAGCACTCTCGTTATGATAATACGGAAAATATACATAAGCAATATTTTCCAACATATTATTTTTCAATACCATATATGAGGAAACAATCGTCGCTTTAAGTTTTTCGTCGTAAGCTTTATCATCGTATTGTTTACCGTTTTTCTTGATGGCCTTTATAACATCAGACGGCATTTTCTTTTGGGCAACAAGATTCGGGTCTTTGTTAGACAAAAGATAATTACCATTTAAATCATATATAATAATGTCGTGCTTGTTGATATCAGCAATTTCGTAGATTTCGTTTTCAAGAATTTTAGGAATATCATAGGTTTCTACCTGAGAATGGCTGAGCGCATAATCCAAAGAAGACATAAGAGCTTCGGACTTGTTTTGCATATCCTGTTGGCTTTGCTTCTTCGCATTGTCTCTCAAAATCACATAAGACAAAGTAGCCGAAGCGATGACACTTAGGAAACAAATAGCGAGAAATCCAATAAAAACCCTGTTTCTTAACCGGTAACCTTTATAATCATTTAATGGCATTTTGCTTTTCAAATGTAGTTTTTCGTTTTTGGAGTTTATGCAATTGCCAATTCTACTGATATTTTTGCACCATATTAGACAATGGCGATTTCAAAAGTTTCGCAACATATTTTCCGATGATGTCAAATTCCAAATTCACAACATCGCCAATTTTCAAATGTTTCATATTCGTAAACTCCCAAGTGTACGGAATTATTGCCACAGAAAACTGGTTCGTTTCGCTTTCAGCAACCGTAAGACTCGTTCCGTTCAGCGTGATAGAACCTTGCGGAACTGTTCTATACTCGTTGGTTTCCTTGTAAGAAACTGTAATGAGATAACTTCCATTCTGGTCTTCGATACTTTCAACGACTCCGGTTTTGTCCACGTGACCTTGCACAATATGACCATCCAATCTACCTTCGAATTTCAAACAACGTTCCAAATTCACTTCCGTTCCAACATTCCACGCACCAAGATTCGTTTTTTCAAGCGTTTCATTGATGGCCGTCACCTTATAAGAATCACTATTGATTTCCACAACTGTCAGGCAGCAGCCGTTGTGTGCCAGACTTTGGTCGATTTTCAATTCCTGAGTAAAAGGACAACTCAACACAAAATCAATATTCCCTTCATTTCTATCGATTTTCTCAACCTTTCCGGTCGCTTCTATTATTCCTGTAAACATTCTTTTGGTTTTATTGATTTTTTCAGGAGCTTAATCCCGCTTTCCACTATATCTTTTTCTTTTTTAGCAAAAAAAGAAAAAGGATGTCGTTGCAATCGGGGCTATAAATATTGCATATTTTACTAACTGCTTAGTATAATATGTAAACAAATAGTTATAAAAACAACCTAAAAAACCTAAATTTGTAAAATTCTTTTAAATGTCAAAGATAAACAAATGAGCTCCAAACATCATAAAATCAGAGTAGGAATTTCAATCGGCGATTTCAACGGAATCGGACCCGAGATTATTCTAAAATCTCTGAAAGATAAAAGCATAACAGATTTTTTCACGCCGGTTATTTTTGGTTCGGGTAAACTATTCACTTATCAGAAAAATATTTTCAAGCTTCAGACCAACTTCAATTACATCAATTCTGCAAAAGAAGCACAGTCTGGGAAAATCAATATGGTGAATCTTACCAAAGAAAATAGCAATGTAGAATTCGGTGTTCCAACGGAAGAATCCACAAAAATGGCGATTGATTCTCTGGAATCTGCTACCCAAGCTCTTCTGAATAATGAAGTAGATGTTATCGTAACCGCTCCTATTAATAAGGACGAAATGATGAAATATGGTTTCGCTCACGCTGGGCACACTGGTTATTTCGAAGAAAAGGCAGGCAAAAAAGCGGTAATGTTTATGGTAACCAACAATTTGAAAGTGGCTGTTTCTACACATCACATTCCTGTTGCTGAGATTGCACAGAATATCACCAAAGAGAAATTGAAAAAGCAAATCACACAATTGGTGAAAACTTTGAAAGAAGATTTCTGTGTAGAAAAACCAAAAATTGCAGTCCTAGGGCTCAATCCACACGCTGGCGATGGCGGTGTAATCGGTAAAGAAGAAATAGAGATTATAGAACCTGCGATAAAAGAACTCTTTAATAATGGAACTTTAGCTTTTGGACCGTATCCGGCAGACAGTTTTTTCCAGCCTGAAAAATATAAAGCTTTCGATGCTGTTTTGGCAATGTATCACGACCAAGGTCTGGCACCTTTCAAAACAATTGCTTATGAAGAGGGCGTAAATTACTCAGCAGGATTGCCTTTCATCAGAACATCTCCAGACCACGGCGTTGCTTATGATATTGCGGGGAAAAATATGGCGGATGAGACTTCTTTTTCCGAAGCAATTTTTACAGCCATCCATATTTTTAAAAACAGAGAAGAATACCACGATTTGATGAGCAATCGTCTTCGTCCGAAAGCTTCTCACGCTAATAATGGGATAGACGAAGACCTTCCGCTTGAAAATAGCTAGACAAAAAATCAGTTTTTGAGGAGTAAATTTTTGCAAGTCAAGTATTTCCAAAAAAGATTTTGTTATTTAAAAAAAATAAATTATTTTTGCAAACCGTTTTTATGGACAGAATTAGAAACTATGACGTTGCCTTTTTAGGCTTAAAACCGGGTAAACACGATTTCATATTTGAAATTAATCAAGAGTTCTTTGATTTATTTGAGACTGAGCAGGAATTTTTTAATCCAAAAATCAATGCTAATGTTCTTTTGGACAAGCATACAACTTTTTTGGAGTTCTTCATTAATGTTTCAGGAACCGTTCAATTGATTTGCGACATTAGCAATGATGAATTTTCTGAAAATATTGAGAATGATTTGAAAATTCTTGTAAAATTTGGAGAAGAATATGATGACAGTGATGAAGATGTAATTACCATCAATAAAAAAGATGGCGAATTCAACCTTGCCAACCTTATATATGAAGCGGTTGTTTTATCAATTCCGATGAAAAAACTGGCGCCATCTGTAAGAGACAATGATGAATATCAAAAAATATTAGACCAATACAGTCCAAAAATAGTCGAAGAGGAAAAGGAAAGCACAGACCCAAGATGGGAAGCTTTGAAAAAATTGAAAGATAACAATTAAGCAATAACAATATAATTCGTAAGAATTTTAAAAAGTACTAACAATGGCACATCCTAAAAGAAGACAGTCGTCTACAAGAAGAGATAAAAGAAGAACTCACTACAAAGCTGTAGTTCCTCAATTGGCAAAAGACGCTACGTCTGGAGAAATGCACTTATACCACAGAGCACACTGGCATGAAGGAAAACTTTATTACAGAGGAAAAGTTGTATTAGAGAAAACCGTAGAAACTACAGAAGAAAACTAAGATCTATCTTTGATAATCTTATACTTAGCATAAAAAACCACTCGGATTTTATCAATTTGAGTGGTTTTTTATTATATTTGGCGTTCAAAACAATTTAAAAATTTTATGGATATAAAAGACATTCAGAATCTTGTAAGATTTGTTGCAAAGGCAGGTGTTTCCGAAGTGAAATATAAAAATAAAGACTTCGAAATCTATATCAAAACTCCACTAGGAGGCGAAGCTGTAAGCTATGTAACTCCACAAGTTGCTTATCAGGCTCCTGTTTCTGCACCGGCTGCAAATCCAGTTTCTGCTCCTGTTGTAAACTCTGATGCTGCTAGCGCTGCTGATGACAGCAAATATATCACTATCAAATCTCCAATGATTGGAACTTTCTACAGAAAACCATCTCCAGATAAAGATGTTTTCGTAAACGTAGGCGATTCTGTAACAGAAGGGAAAGTGGTTTGTGTTATAGAAGCAATGAAACTTTTCAACCAAATCGAGTCAGAAGTTAGCGGAAAGATTGTAAAAATATTGGTAGAGGACTCTTCTCCTGTAGAATATGACCAACCATTATTTTTAGTTGATCCATCTTAATATAATTGATAAATTATAAGTGATAAGTGATTATTTAGTTGATGCACTTTATCTTAATTTTTAATTCTTAATTTTTAATTATAAAAGGATGTTCAAAAAAATATTGATCGCAAACCGTGGTGAGATAGCAATGCGAATCTTACGTACGGCAAAAGAAATGGGGATAAAAACTGTTGCAGTTTATTCTACAGCAGACAAAGACAGTCTTCACGTTCGTTTTGCAGACGAGGCTGTTTGCATTGGTCCTGCGATGAGCAAAGACTCTTATCTTAAAATCCCTAATATTATCGCTGCTGCAGAAATCACTAATGCAGATGCAATCCATCCAGGCTACGGATTCCTTTCAGAGAATGCTAATTTCTCTAGAATCTGTGCGAAAAACGGAATCAAATTCATTGGAGCAACGCCTGAGCAAATCGAAAAAATGGGCGACAAAGCTACGGCTAAAGCGACTATGAAAGAAGCAGGAATACCTTGCGTTCCAGGTTCTGATGGTTTGATCGATTCTTACGAAGATGCCAAAGCGACTGCAAAAGTGGTTGGTTATCCTGTGATGATTAAAGCGACTGCCGGTGGTGGTGGAAAAGGAATGAGAGCTGTTTGGAGAGAAGAAGATCTGAAAGAACATTGGGATTCTGCAATTCAGGAAGCTGTTGCGGCTTTTGGAAATGGCGGAATGTACATGGAAAAACTGATCGAAGAGCCAAGACATATTGAAATCCAGATTGCTGGGGATCAATTTGGTAAAGCTTGCCACCTTTCTGAAAGAGACTGTTCTATCCAAAGAAGAAATCAGAAACTGATTGAAGAAACGCCTTCTCCTTTTATGACGGATGAACTTCGTGAGAAAATGGGAGCAGCCGCTGTAAAAGCCGCTGAATATATTGGATATGAAGGTGTTGGAACTATAGAATTTTTGGTAGACAAACACAGAAACTTCTATTTTATGGAAATGAATACCAGAATCCAAGTAGAACATCCAATTACTGAGCAAGTTGTAGACTTTGACTTGATTCGTGAGCAGATTCTATTAGCTTCTGGAACGCCAATCAGCGGAAAAAATTATTATCCGAAAATGCACGCCATCGAGTGTAGAATCAATGCGGAAGATCCTTACGCAGATTTCCGTCCTTCTCCGGGGAAAATTAAAGAACTTAATATTCCTGGTGGACACGGTGTGAGAGTTGACACGCACGTTTATTCCGGATATACAATTCCTTCCAACTATGATTCAATGATTGCAAAATTAATCGTAACAGCTCAAACAAGAGATGAAGCAATTGCAAAAATGAAGCGTGCTTTGGAAGAATTTTACATCGAAGGTGTAAAAACTACCATCCCTTTCCACAGACAATTATTGGAAAATGAGGATTTCCTTGCCGGAAATTACACGACCAAGTTTATGGAAGATTTTGTAATGGACAAAAGTTTTGATAATCATATCTAAAGATTATCATCCTTATAGATAAAAATGCCTGACTTTAAAAGTTGGGCATTTTTCGTTGTTATTATTGGATCCAAATTTATTATTTTTACAAAAATTAAAGATATGTCAACAGCAGTTCAGGAAAAGAATTCTCAATACTTCATCGACCTAGAAAATCAATACGGTGCACACAATTACCATCCGCTTCCTGTGGTTTTAGAAAAAGGTGAAGGCGTATTTGTTTGGGATGTAGAAGGCAAGAAGTATTATGATTTCCTTTCCGCCTACTCCGCTGTTAATCAAGGACACTCTCATCCAAAAATTGTAGAAGCTCTAATCAATCAAGCCAAAAAATTAGCACTGACTTCAAGAGCTTTTTACAATGCAAATCTTGGAGAATATGAGAAAAAAATAACAACTCTTTTTGGTTTTGATAAAGTTCTGCCAATGAATTCTGGTGCTGAGGCTGTAGAAACGGCTGTAAAATTAGCCAGAAAATGGAGTTATGAAGTCAAAGGTATTTCTGAAAATGCTGCAAAAATAGTCGTTTGCGAAAACAACTTCCACGGAAGAACTACGACGATTGTATCTTTCTCGAATGACCCTGATGCTAATCAAAACTACGGACCTTTCACACCTGGGTTTATAAAAATTCCTTACAATGATTTAGCTGCTTTGGAAGAAACACTTATAAATGATGCTCAGAATATTGCTGCATTTTTAGTGGAACCAATTCAAGGAGAGGCCGGTGTTTATGTTCCAGATGAAAATTATTTAAAAAATGCTTTAGAACTTTGTAAAAAATATAACGTCCTTTTCATTGCCGATGAAGTTCAAACCGGAATTGCAAGAACCGGAAAATTGATTGCTTGTTATCACGAAAATGTTCAACCCGATATTTTGATTTTAGGAAAAGCATTATCTGGAGGAATGTATCCTGTTTCTGCAGTTTTAGCAAATGATGAGATTATGAATGTAATCAAACCTGGCCAACATGGTTCTACATTCGGAGGCAATCCAATTGCTTGTGCGGTTGCAGTTGCCGCTTTGGATGTTGTAGCCGAAGAAAAATTATCCGAAAGAGCGGAAGAATTAGGACAGTTATTCCGTTCGAAAATTGAAAAATTAATTCAGAAAACAGACTTAATCACAAAAGTTCGTGGGAAAGGTTTATTAAATGCTATTCTTATTAATGACACTCCAGATAGCAAAACCGCTTGGAATATTTGTGTAAAGCTGAAAGAAAATGGTCTTCTAGCTAAGCCTACGCACGGTAATATTATTAGATTGGCACCTCCTTTGGTTATTACAGAAGAACAACTTTTAGATTGTATAAACATTATCGAAAATACAATTTTAGAATTTCAAAAATAAAATGCAGCAGCTGAAAGAGCAGATAAGCGGACTCATCATCACTTATAATGAAGAAAAAAACATTCAGGAAGTTCTTGAATGTTTTGACTTTTGTGATGAAATTATTCTTGTAGACTCTTTCAGCACAGATAAAACTTTAGAAATCGCAAGGCAATTTCCGAAAGTGAAAATTATTCAAAACAAATTTGAAGATTTTACAAAACAAAGAAATCTCGCTTTGGAGGAGACAAAAAATGACTGGGTCTTATTTTTAGATGGTGATGAAAGAATTACACCGAAACTAAGAGAGGAAATTATCGAAACTGTTAAAAATCCTGATGCTAAAGATGCGTATTATTTTTACAGAACATTTTTTCTAGGAAGGAAACAAATCAATTTTTCAGGCACTCAGAATGATAAAAATTTCCGTTTATTCAGAAAGTCAAAAGCACGTTATTCTAAAAATAAAAAAGTTCATGAGACTTTGGAAGTCAGTGGAACAACAGGAGTTTTAAAACATAAACTTCTTCACTATTCCTTTGAAAACTACGAGCAATTCAGAAATAAAATGTTGTCTTATGGTAGATTAAAAGGGCAGGAACTTCAACTGAAGGGCGAAAAATATAACTTCATCAAACAATGGAGCAAAGTTATTTTCAAATTCTTTAAAACTTATTTTCTAAAAATTGGAATATTGGATGGTATCAATGGATTGAAAATCAGCTATCTTCAGAGTTTATACGTCTACGAGACTTATAGAACTTTGAAGCACTAACTCAAATTCTTAAGAGTTTTATTTCTTAATGTAAATAGGTTTTTTATTCTTATAAAATTGATCAACCAAGTTTTTGAGTTTTCTTTGGGAAGTAGATTCCTTTACCTTAATTGGAATTTGAGTAAAATCTATTTCTCTTATCCTTTCTATAATTTGATCTAAAGAATAATTCTTCATGAAGATTTCTTTCAAAAAATGGCCAATGATTTTGTTCCATTCTGGCTTATTTCCCCAATAATGTCCAACGACATGATCCGCAGGTTTCAGGGATGAATATTTATTCAATCCTAATGAGAAGGCAAATTGTTCTATTAGTCTTCTTGTCACGCCATCTGCACACATTGCGTCATTAATTTCTAAAGTTAAATCAAGACAAGCAAAATGTTTTGGAGAAATACCGATCAACCCTGCATTCCACATCGTAGAATCATCGTCTATTTTAGTATTAAAATACGATTTTCCCTTCATTTGTTTCCACATCAGTTTTTCAGTTTTTGATGAAAGAGCCGATAGTTTTCCTTCCTCTACATGCATAAAATTTTGTCCATTTTTCATTCCATCCCGTATAGAATCCATATTCTGATAAAAAAAAGTATCTCCGTCTAAATATAGAATAGAGTCTAATGGATATTTTTCGGCCACTAATTGTAGCGCTTTGATTTTCACTCTCCAAAAAAATTGATATTTGCCTTCCCACTCTTTTATAATTGCACGGCTAATGGGTATTATTTCTATCTTATCCTGAAAAGAAGCAAATAATGATGGATCTTCTGCAACAACGATAATCCTGTCTTCAGTATTTTTATGCGCAAAAGCTGTGTAGACAGAAAAATAGACTTGCTGATAATTGTCCATGTTATTGCCAAATACCAGATAAATTATATTCATATCGGTGGAAATTTCGTTTAAAAATTTTTAATATAATACTAAGTTTATTCAACTTTATGCCAAAATTAATAAAAACAAGCTGGTCTCGATTTTTTCCGCTTGATATATTTTTACTAATTTTGGCATAAATATTCGGCAAGTATAGCCATTAAAAAGTAAAAAGGAATGATTTTTATTCAAATATAAATTTTTCTTCATCAAAAATTCTTATGAATAACTATCCATTGATTAGCGTAATCATCCCTTGTTATAATGCCGAAAGGTCGTTGGAGAAATGTCTGACTTCTGTAATTCAACAATCTTACAATAATCTAGAAATTATTTTGATTGATGATGGTTCGACCGATAATACTTCAAAAATATATGAAGACTTCCAACGTAGAGATGACAGAATAAAAATTTTCCGGCAAGAGAATTCAGGTGTTTCAAAAACGAGAAATGAAGGTTTAAAAGTTGCCACAGGTGAATATATTTGTTTTGTCGATTCTGATGACTGGGTAGAACCAGATTATTGTTCAGAATTGTATCAGCTACTTATTGAACAAAATGCTGACATTTCCATTATAGAAGCCTCATACGAAGATGAAAACGGAAATGTTGTATTTGACAAACCCACATCAGAAGAGAAAGTATTGGACGGAAAAAGGGCGTTATCTCTTTTATTGGAAGACAATGTTATCCAAAGCCATCCGTGGGGGAAATTATACAAAGCATCTTTTTTTAACAATGTGCGCTTCCCAGAAAACCTGAAATGTTTTGAAGATTACTCAACACTTTTCAAAGTTTTTGATAAAGCCGAAAAAGTTGTTAAATGCAATGATAAGCTTTATCATTATATACAGCTTGATGACAGCCTCTCTCATAGTCTCTCTCCTGAAACTGCCTATTATTTTTATTTGGCGATAATGGATGTTTACAAATTTTGGCAAAGTAAAACACATCTTAAAAATAACGGAAAAGTCATAAAAGATTTTATCCGAAAACTTCTGATGGTTCTTAAACGGATTCTAAGAAGCACAACCGAAAGGGAAATGCGAACAGAAAAGGAAGAAATTCGACAATCTTTTAAATCACTTTTGGTATATCCTGCTAGAGATATTGGTATAGAATTTTATCTTCATGTAAGGCTATATTATTATTATCCAAATTTGTACACGAGATTGATCTCAAAGTAATACCTTTGATTATTTTCTGTATTGTATTTACAGAAAAATGACTTAAGCCTTTTTCAAATCTTTTACATAAAAAACAAATTATTTGTCCGAAGATTTTTTTTGAATTCTTGGTAAAAACAAAAGAAATAAGCTGATCATCCATTTAAAAATCCGCCAAGCTACCGGATATTTTTTGATGTGTAAAACCTGCTTTACTCTTTTTGTTCGAGTCTCCTTAGCCAATTCTGCATCTTCTCTGAAGGCTGCAAAATACTTATTGAGAGTTGTTTCTCTTTCCTGAATGTAAATCGGCAGGTTTTCAACTTTTGCAGAAATACCAGAGAAATCATAATAACAAATAATCTCCTTCAAATGTTTGAACGATACATTATGAAGACAAACCATGATAATAAAAAACTCCCAGTCTGCACAAATTTTGTACTCTTCATTATAAAAAAAGTAGTCGTTAAATAAAGATTTTTTGATAAATACAGCCTGATGATTAAGCCCACCATCATAGAAAAAACCAAAGGTTAATTTTTCCGGAGCCTTAATAACTTTTCGATAACCTTGGTCATTAAAGAAAACGGAATCTCCATATAAAATATCTATATCAAAATCGAATTCAGCTCTTATCTTTTCCAGAACAAACTCATCATAAAAGAAATCGCCACTATTCATAAAGATGATGTAATCGCCTTCTGCCTTTTTAATTCCTTTGTTCATTGCATTGTAGACCCCAGAATCTTTCTCAGAAACCCAGTAATTTATCTGATCATTTTGTTCAATCAGTTCTTTGCTGCCATCAGTGCTTCCACCGTCAATTACAATAAACTCAAAATCTTTCCAGGTCTGAGCCCAGATAGATTCAAAAGTTTTAATCAGACCTTCTTTATTATTATAGTTGATTGTTAATACTGTTAATTTCATTTTCTCTTATCTTCTACTGCTTGTCTGTAAACCTCCAAACATTGTTCTGCTGCCACTTTCCAATCAAATTTTTTCACCTGCTCCAATCCTTTTTCGGAGAATAGTGTTCTTAAATTATCATCATCTAGTAACATTCTGATTTGGCTTCTTAAATCCTCTTCTGACGTACTATCAAAATATATACCTGCATCTCCAGCAACTTCAGGAAAAGATGCGTTATTGGACAGGATGATAGGACATCCACAAGCCATTGATTCGAGAACCGGTATTCCGAATCCTTCATATTGTGACGGAAAAACAAAAAATTTCGCATTTTTATAGAAATGTCCCAACTGATCTTCCTCAAAATTCTTTTGCTTAATTTGTTGACTCAGACCCTTATCTTCGATGTAATTGATTTCGTCATCTTTGAATTCACCACCTCCTGCGGCTAATAATACCAAATCTGGATTTTCTTTTAGAATTGGTTTAATAGCACTGACTAAAAATCTGAAATTTTTATAATCGGCTCTGGATCCGACGTATAAAACATAATTCTTTGGCAAATTAACTTTGCCGTACTCTTTAATTTTTATAGAACTGCCATGGTGAATGACATGAATTTTATTCGCATCAATATTAGGAAAGATTTTTAGTATGTCTTTTTTTGTATTATGAGAAACCGCAATGATGCGAGTAGCTTTGTAAATTAGTTTTTTTTTATTTTCTATAACCCTATAAGGATCATCAGAAAAATACTGTGGAAACAATTCGTGAATCATATCATAAACAGTTAGCACAAAAGGTTTTTCTCCTATTAAATCAAGAAAATAAGGATTGTAATAAGTGGGAATAAAAACATCATAATTATTATTCCGGCAAACTTGTTTTAAAGACTTTTCTGATTTTTTCTTTCTGAGCGTTTTTGTACTTATTTTAAAAAATGATAGAAGATTATAAAATGATACTAGAATTTTATTTTTAGAAAGAAGATTGCTTGTTTTGAGATAAAAATTATCGGTATAGTAAATTGGTAAAACAACTTCCAAATCATCCTTTTTCTCAAGTTCAGAAAATATTTCTGTGTAATATCTCGATATCCCACCATAAGTTTGCTGACTAAAAATCTGCGGATCTAATAATATTTTCATATTGACTCAAGATTAAAGACTTAATATTTTATTATAAATATCAATATGTTGTTGAACTGTCTTTTCCCACGAAAATTTTTTGGCTTGCATAAGCGATTTTTCACTTAGTTCATTTCTGTAAAACTTATCATTGTAAAGCTTCCACATAGACTTTACAAGACTTTCCTGATCTTTTGGATCCAATAATATCCCAGCTTCTCCTACGACTTCGGGTAATGACGATGTATCAGAAACAACACTTGGCGTGCCGCATTGCATTGCCTCAAGTGGCGGAAGTCCAAATCCTTCATAAAAAGACATGTAGTAAAATGAATTCGCGTGACTGTAAATACTTGCCAAATCTTCATCAGGAATTCGTCCAGTTATGATAATTCTATCTTGAAAATCTTTTGCATGACCAAATTCATTGAATATTTTATCAAAATCCCAACCTTTACCGCCAACTAAAACTAAACTAAGATCATGAATTTTTTTGTCAGAAATCAATCTCACAAAACTTCGAATGACGTGATCAATATTTTTACGTGGCTCTAAAGTACTTAGGCTTAAAAAATACTTTTCTGGAATATTATATTTTCCTTGAACTTCCGAGAACTTTGTCTCGTTTTTACATTGATAAAAAAATTCTGGCGATGCTGCTAAAAGACTTACAAATACTTTATTAGGATCAATTTGTGGAGCATATTTCAATAAATCCATTTTTGTATTTTCGGATACGCAGATTGCAAAATTATTCTTACCAATACTTGTAATAGTATTTTCCAGAAGTTCCGTATTAGAATTATATTCCGGTAACAATACTGGGATCAAATCATGTATTGTTACAATTTTTTTAATATCTGGGAATTTAGCAAGACTTTCGTGAATTGGATAGAATAATGAATGATATATGTTGGCCGTATCAACTTCTTTACTATAGCTTATTCTATAATCAAATAATCCAAATTTATTATAAAGTTTTCTGAAAAATTTCTCTTTACGAAAGGGAATAAATCTAATTCTTTTAAAAGAAGTGGCAGGTTTAATCACTACATGATTTTCACAAATAAACCGATCAATCTTTGAATTTGTATGTTTATCTTTGTTAAAATTAAAGTTAGAATATAGAACTTTCAAATCTGCTCTCAATGCAAAACGTTTGAAGATCTCATAAGCAACTCTGTATACTCCCGTTTGATTATTTTTATAGGAATTTCCTATAACTTCTAGATCAAATATGACTTTTATTTTTTGCACGATAATAAATTCTTGTGTTTAATCTTTAACTATAAAGTATCGTAAAAAGCATTTTGATTTCTTTGTCTATCAATATTTTTGATATGAACTAAACAATAATCTTCAGTATTAGATGGCATCTTCTTTACTTTTTTGAAATTGACAAGTACTTCGTGAATCTTATTCTGCCATCTTATATCTTTTCCCAATTTAAAAATTCTGTTCTGATAATCCGGAAAGTTTATATAATCCTTTTCATTCAAATTCCAATTCCAATTTTTAATATCAGATTCTGTAATTCCCTTAACAATATTTATCCGAGGTACCACGAAACAGTCATAGTTAAAATTTTTCCAAAGAAAGAATTTAAGGTTTTTTATGAGCTTTTTCTGAGGATATTCATCGGCATCAATTTGAAATAAATACTGTTTGGTAGCGTGGGATATAAGATTATTTTTAAAGGTTGAAAAATCACCATCTAATTTGGAAGTAATCCTTATGATTTTTCCTCCGTAAGAATCTAAAGTTTTTGTAACATCAGCATTTTCTTTTGTAACATCCTGCAATACAATAATTTCATCATTTTCGTCAATCAGTGGAATAAGAATATCCAGAAGTTTTTTCACTTCCTTAGCTTCATTATTTACAGTAATCCCATAAGTAACGCTATTTACTCTTAAAAAATTGAGAATCCTGTTCAGCATAGTTTTTTATAAGTTTTTTTTCTAATCTTATTCCTTCTTTTATAATGATAATCGGTTTATAATTTTTAAATATCTTATAATACAGTTGTTTGAAAAATGAAATTCGAAATTGTTTCTGTTCTACTCTATTCGAAATTAACTCAGATAAATTATTCAAAATATGTAAAGTCTTCGAATTCATTTTACTGCCATCCACATAGACCATAACATCGTGCTCTCTTTTTTCTGCTAATAGATGTATCTTTTCATTCAAATTAATAGAAGTATTCAGTTGTTCAGTTTCCAAATAACTTTTAAAGTCAAAATCTGTGTAAATTTGAGAGACTAAAGGCTCCAATCCTGAAAGAGTCTCTAAAGTTCCATTTTTCAGAATCAATCCTATATCATACTTTGCTTTAGATTTTGAAAAGGTAGGGAATCCCCATTTCCGGACAAAATTTCTTTGGGATTTTTTTTCAATTGATAGAGTTTTATTTCTGAACTCTTCGGAAAATCTTGATGTCTTACTTACAAAATGATAAGTAATGGCACTTACACATAAGAAAATTTTCTCTCCTGATAACCTTAACCGTAGTATCAAATCATCATCTTCACAAAACATAGGAGCAAACAGCGGATCCAAACCTCCAATATTTAATAAAAGATCTTTTCTACAAGCTAGAAAGAAACTAGCAGAATCTACGAATTGTCCGGGTTTTGGATTGCTATTTTTCTCATAATCATAAAAACCTTTGTAATCAAAATCATCAAAAGAATTACCAAAATCTTTCACCTCTTTCCAAAGCCGTTCATCTTTCCCGAAGATTGGAGGTTCAATTGTTTTATAATATATGATATTATGCTTTTCTAATGCGAGGTAAATTTCTGCAAGGAAGTTATTTCCTAAAACCATATCATTATGTAAGAAACAAACAAATTCTTTTGTAGCAACTTTTAGGGCTTTATTATAGGTGTCAGATAATGTTTTATGATGATCTGAATAATAATATTTTAAATTTTTATCCTGTAAAGAATCAAGCCATTCGTGCGTTCCGTCTGTACTTCCAAAGCTCACAAAAACAATTTCAATTTCGTTATATAATAAACGAGTATTCTCATAAAACTTCTGAGAATACTCTAAATTATTTTTTAAGCCAACAAGAAAAGATAAATTGTTCATTCCATTTACTCCCTATCATAATCATCCTCCAGCCTCACAATATCCTCTTCTCCAAAATAAGTTCCTGTCTGAACTTCTATGAAAACAACAGGTTCTTCTGTAAGATTCATGATTCTATGTTTCGCTCCTAGTGGAATAAAAATGCTTTGTCCATAAGTCAAAGGGATTTCTTCTCCGTCTAAAACAATAGTTGCATTTCCTTCAATAATTGTCCATTGTTCCTGTCTTTTGTGATGGAACTGGTAAGATAATTTCTGACCGGGATTTACTTCTATTCTTTTCAGTTTGTAATTTGGTTCATCCGCCAAAACATAATATTTACCCCAAGGTCTTTCTCCGATTTCTAGCATAGCTTTTATTTTAATCTACAAAAATAGTATTTCGGAAAAGATTAACCAAATTCGAAAGGCAAAACGCTCAGAATTTCTTAATTTTGCACCACAATTTTTGAAATGAATCATAATACGATTGCATATGACTTTTAAAAGAAAATTAAATATCTACAAATGAAAAAAGTAAGAGTGCGTTTTGCACCAAGTCCAACGGGAGCTTTACACTTAGGAGGTGTTAGAACTGCTTTGTATGATTATCTTTTTGCTAAGAATCAAGGTGGAGAATTTGTTCTTAGAATCGAAGATACGGATACTGCAAGATATGTAGAAGGTGCCGAAGACTATATTATGAATTCTTTGGAATGGTGCGGAATTATTCCTGATGAGAGCCCAAAAGTTGGTGGACCTTATGCTCCTTACAGACAATCTGAAAGAAGAGATATTTACGACAGATACAAAGAGGAAATCCTGAAAACAGATTATGCTTATTTAGCTTTCGATACGCCTGAAGAATTGGATGCCATCAGAAAAGACTTCGAAGCTAGAGGTGATGTTTTTGCCTACAATCATCAGACAAGACAGCAATTGAGAAACAGTATTTCTCTTTCTTCTAAAGAAGTTCAGAAATTATTGGATGAGAATGTTCCTTATGTGGTTCGTTTCAAAATGCCAATTGACAGAACACTTAATCTTCAGGATATCATCAGAGGAAATTTCTCTGTGAATACAAATACGCTTGATGACAAGGTTTTGATCAAAAATGACGGAATGCCAACTTACCATTTTGCTAATGTGGTTGATGATTTTGAAATGAAAATCTCTCACGTTATCCGAGGTGAAGAATGGTTGCCTTCTATGCCTTTGCACGTTTTGTTGTATGAAGCGATGAGTTGGGAAGCTCCTGAATTTGCGCATTTATCATTAATATTGAAACAAACGATTTCTGGCAAAGACTTTATTAGAAACATTAATAATTTTTCAATAAGTTTTTCAAATGCATTTATTAATAAAAATAAAGAATACAGTTTTGTTGAAGTTAATACATTAATGCTTTCATACCTTCAAAATTTCTTTGATAAATCTACATTAGAAAAAAACGAAAATGATGATAATCTTAATAGCCTTATAAAAGAATTTTTATCTAGTCTCTTTTCTGGAAAATTAAGCAAAAGAGATGGTGACATTTTTGGATTTCCAGTATTTCCTTTGGATTTCAAAGACCCACAAACAGGAATTATTTCAAAAGGTTACAAAGAATGTGGTTATTTCCCTGAAGCTTTCATCAATATGATGGCATTGTTAGGTTGGACACCTGCAAATGATAGAGAAATTTTAACAATAGACGAAATGATTGCCGAATTCGACCTTAATAAAGTTCATAAAGCTGGCGCAAGATTCGATCCACAGAAAGCAAAATGGTTCAATCAGGAATATTTGAAATTGAAATCTAATGAAGAAGTTTTACAATTATTCAAAGATTTGGATGAGGTTAAAAGTTTAAATCTTTCTGATGATAAATTACTACAAATTGTTTCATTGATGAAAGAAAGAAATGCGACTTTCGTAGTTGACATTTACAATGACGGAAAATTCTTTTTTGAAGCCCCAACTTCTTACGATGAGAAAGCAACCAAAAAAGCTTGGAACGAAACCACTTCTGCAGTCCTAAAAGATTTCTCAACTAAACTGAAAACTTCAGAATTTGATTCAGAAACTTTGAAAAATACTATTCATCATTTTGCAGAAGAACATTCTATAGGAATGGGAAAAGTAATGATGCCTCTTCGTCTCGCTTTGGTAGGCGAATTGAAAGGCCCGGATGTTCCAGACATTATGAACATTATCGGGAAAGAAGAAACATTGGCAAGAATAGAAAAAGCTATTAGTTTAAACTAATTAATTTGTCAGTCTGAGGCTCTCGAAGACTTTTTATTAATATTAGAATCCATTTAAAAAAAATAGATTATTTTTGAACGGTTTAATCCAAACAAAATATGGAGTATTTAGAATTTGAACAACCTGTAAAAGAACTGATCGAGCAATACGAAAAATGTGTACAACTAGGCACAGAAAGCGGAATTGATGTAGATGAATCCTGCAAAAAGATCAAAACAAAAATAGAAGAGACTAAGAAAAAAATATACGGAAGCCTTACGCCTTGGCAAAAAGTTCAGCTTTCCAGACATCCGGACAGACCTTATACACTTGATTATATCAATGGTTTGGCAGATGCAGGGAGTTTTGTTGAATTGCACGGCGATAGAAACTTTGGGGACGATCCCGCAATGGTTGGCGGAATTGCCAGCATCAGCGGAAATACTGTAATGCTAATCGGAACTCAGAAAGGAAGAACTACCAAAGAACGTCAGCACAGACGTTTTGGAATGTCTAACCCGGAAGGTTATAGAAAGGCTCTTAGATTGATGAAATTGGCAGAGAAATTCAATATTCCTGTGGTAACTTTCGTAGATACGCCTGGAGCTTATCCTGGTCTTGAAGCGGAAGAACGCGGACAAGGTGAAGCGATTGCCAGAAACATCTATGAAATGTGCCAATTGAAAACTCCGATTATCACCATCATCATTGGTGAAGGTGCTAGTGGAGGTGCATTAGGAATTGGTGTTGGAAACAAAGTTTATATGTTGGAAAACACTTGGTATTCTGTAATTTCTCCGGAAAACTGTTCAGCTATTCTTTGGAGAAGCTGGGAATACAAAGAGACTGCAGCCACTACAATGAAACTTACTGCTGATGATATGTTGAAGCAAAAATTAATTGATGACATTATCCCTGAACCACTTGGAGGCGCTCATTATGATAATGCTGCAACTTTCGACAACGTGAAGAAATTCATCTTGAAAGACATCAAAACGCTTTCTAAATTGCCAGTTGAGAAATTGGTTGCTGAAAGACAAGATAAGTTTATTGCAATGGGAGAATTCAAAGGATAGCATTTTCCTTATGGCGATTAGCTTTTTGCTATTGGTATAAAATAAAAACCCCTTCAGAGTTTGAAACTCTGAAGGGGTTTTTATTTGTATTGATTGACGACTGTTGATTGGAAGCCGAATCTGCGCCCTGACTTATCTTCAATTTAATATTTAATTTATTTGAATCGATGAACCACTTCGTTAGGCTTGAGCGGAAATCCTTTTTTGCTTATACTTTGAGTTCTATTTAATCTGAAATCTTCGTGCAAAAAGATAGGGAGCGGAAGGCGGAAATAGGCGCCCAAATAATTCATAAAAAAAGCGATTCAAATAAATTGAACCGCTTTTTATATTTTAGAAAAGATTCTAATTATTCAGCATCGAAATCAGCATCTGCTTCTGCAGAAACTTTTTCGCCTTCTTCTTTAGATTTTTCTTTATCTGCTTTTCTTTGAGACAAACCATCTTTGATAGAAGCTGAAACAACGCTCAACAACATATCGATTGATTTAGAAGCATCATCATTTCCTGGGATTACGAAATCCACTTTTCTTGGATCTGAATTGGTATCAACGATACCAAAAACTGGGATACCCAATTTTTTAGCCTCTGTTACTGCGATGTGTTCTCTCATAATGTCAACTACGAAAATAGCTGAAGGAAGACGAACCATATCTGAGATAGAACCTAAGTTTTTCTCAAGATTTGCTCTTTGACGATCAACTTGTAGTCTTTCTTTTTTAGATAAAGTTTCGAAAGTACCATCTTTCTTCATTTTATCGATAGAGTTCATTTTCTTAACTGCTTTTCTGATAGTTACAAAGTTTGTAAGCATACCACCTGGCCATCTTTCTGTGATGTAAGGCATGTTAAGTTCGGCAGCGTGTTTTGCTACTACTTCTTTCGCTTGCTTTTTAGTAGCTACGAAAAGAACTTTTTTACCTGCAGAAGTTAATTTTTCCAAAGCTGTACAAGCCTCGTCCAATTTAACAGCTGTTTTATGTAAATCTACGATGTGAATACCGTTTTTCTCCATGAAAATGTATGGAGCCATATTTGGATTCCACTTACGAGTCATGTGACCGAAGTGTACGCCAGCCTCTAAAAGGTCTTTTACATTTGCTTTTGCCATGTTTTCTTGTTTTTTGTTAGTTTACTTTCCGCTTTTCCGCAATCAACTTTACTTTAGATGGGAGTAAAGTTTGGATGCTAAACGTAACGGGCAATATTTTGTTTAGATAATAGAGCCAAGAATCGAGAACCAAGAAGAAAACATAAAGTCTTGTATCTTGTATCTGATATCCTGAATCTGAAAAATTAACGTTTTGAGAATTGGAATCTCTTTCTCGCTTTTTTCTGACCTGGTTTCTTTCTCTCTACCATTCTTGCATCTCTAGTCAACAATCCGTGTGGCTTAAGAAGTAATCTGAATTCTTCGTTAATTTCACACAATGCTCTAGAAACTCCTAGTCTAATAGCTTCTGCCTGACCAGTAATACCTCCTCCAAAAACATTAACAGTTAAGTCATACTGACCCAAAGTTTCTGTCAATAAAAATGGCTGATTCACTTTATAAACTAAAACATCCGTACAGAAATAAGTTTTAGCATCTTTACCGTTTATAGTGATGTTACCAGTTCCTGGCTTCACATAAACTCTTGCAACAGAAGTTTTTCTTCTTCCGATTTTGTGTACTGTAGACATATTAATTATTTGAATTCGTTAACATTGATTACTTTTGGCTGTTGAGCTTCGTGTTTGTGCTCTGTTCCTTCATATAAATAAAGGTTTTTGAATAAAGCCGAACCTAATCTGTTTTTAGGAAGCATCCCTTTTACAGATTTTTCTAATACTTTAAGAGCATCTTTTTTCTTAAGCTCCTCAGCAGTCATAGACTTCTGACCACCTGGATATCCAGTGTGCCAAATGTAAGTTTTGTCTGCCCACTTGTTTCCGGAAAGCGTAACTTTCCCAGCGTTCAAAACGATTACGTTGTCTCCACAATCTACGTGTGGCGTGTAATTCGTTTTGTGCTTACCTCTCAAAATCTTTGCAACGGTAGAAGCTAGTCTTCCCAACGGTTGCTCAGCAGCGTCTACAACAACCCATTCTTTATTTGCTGTAGCCTTGTTTGCCGATACTGTTTTGTAACTTAATGTATTCACAATTTATCGTTTACGATTAAACATAATTTTCCCTTACGGGTGTGCAAAGGTAGCAAAATTTTCTCGGATGAAAAATTTTCCCCAAAGAAATATTTTAAATTTCTAATTATTAATGAGTTATTGAAATAAATCCTGACATTGATTTTAAAAATTAATTAATACTGGACTCATTATATAATGTTGCTTTTTTATATTTTTGAAAAAATTCTATAAAATGAGCCACGGAAAACTGAGAAAAGAAAAAGACTGCTTAAACTGCGGACATATTGTTGAGAAACATTATTGTCCCCATTGCGGACAGCAGAACATAGAGACAAGGCAGCCTTTCTATTATCTTTTCACTCACTTTGTAGAGGATTTTACACATTACGACGGACAATTTTGGGGAACTCTTAAAAATCTGCTTTTCAAACCCGGTAAATTGACCAATACTTATCTGGAAGGTAAAAGACAAAAATTTGTTCCGCCGGTTAAACTTTACATTTTCATCAGTTTCATAACATTTTTCCTATTTGCTGTTTTCCCGCCTTTCGACATTAATTTTGAAGGAAAAAAAGACTCTAGAAAAGAAAAGATAATCTCACTGAATAGACTTGCAGAAACTTCGAAACAGCTTGACAGCATCAGAGCGCAAGAAAAAATGAAGGGAACGGATTCTGTCACAATTAGTAAAGTTAATACTTTACTAAAAGATTCTGCAAAATTAAGTGATATCGAAGACAGCTTTGATATGAGTAAGAAACTGGATGATAAGTTTGAATATAATGGTTATACAACCAGAAAATCATTTGACTCTGCAAAAGCAAAAAACCCATCATTCTTCGATTTCATCAATGTTCCTGTTGCTCACAAATTTTTCGAGCTAAAGGAAAAAGGTATTACAAAAGGAGAAATCCTAAAAAAATTGGGCGAGGTATCTTTTCATAATTTGCCAAAAGCCTTATTCATTTATCTTCCGATTTTTGCATTTTTCCTATGGATTTTCCACAACAAGAAAAAATGGTGGTATTTTGACCACGGCATTTTTACACTGCATTATTTCTGCTTCCTGCTACTGACAATTTTACTGTTCTCAACACTATATAAGTTAACCGATGTTTTAAATAATTCAATCAATATCTTTATATATCTGCTGATGAATGTTCTATTCTTCTACAGTATCATTTATTTTTTTATAGCCCATTATAAGGTTTATCATACGCACGGTATTATCAGTTTTATCATTGGAAGCATTTTGTTTATGTTTAATTTCTTTGCTTTTATGTTTCTGGTGATGGGTTTAGGCGTAGTCAGCTTCCTGATGATTCATTAAATATGATTTACTAAGATTTAATATAAATGAAAAACCTTTCAAGCTTTGAAAGGTTTTTGTTTTGTACATTGAATTGCTGCAGCCCGACTTGAGCGGAAATGCTTTTTGTGTAGCGCAGCGGAACAAAAAGATTGGGAGCGGAAGGCGGATAAGCTGCCCAAAATATATTTAATACCTCAACGATTTACTTTCCCGGAAACTCGCTATCATATAATAAGCTACAAAGACCGTAGAAAACTTGATAATGGACGGCAAAGCAGTTTCGAAATTGAAAAATATTAAGCCAATAGCTACAAGAACAATAATCCCAATAAAGGAGATTCCCATTTTCTTTGGAAGCGGCCACTCCGGATGGTCTACAAAATAAGCCAATCCCCAACCAATTCCGAAAGCAGAAGCAACATATAGTTCTACCAAAAATTCTGCGGGTTCTCCTGTAAAACGTCTCAAGAAAAAACTAATCAAGGTTCCAACTACAAAATACATCAGCGCTTTTATCATTTCAAAAAATTTTGACAAAAGTAAGGATTGTAATTTGAAAATTACTTTTGGAAAGTTTTGCTTTAATTTAATCCATGAAGTCTAACACAAAAGCACTATGAAAATATTTTCCTCTAACTGTTTTTAAGACATGAGAAAAATCAAAAATTTTCATATTGACGAAGTTAACTTTGTGCCTCAAAAACATACTATAAATCAAAAAGAAAATCTTTGTGCCATTATGATAAATTCCACAAGATTCTAAAATCTCCTCAACAAAATTCCTTAGATTTGTTTAAATGATTTTTTTATGCGCGAGGTAAGACTAAACTCTATTCTGGATAACGATTTCTACAAGATTACAATGCAAAATGCAGTAGTGAAATTATTCACGAACGAGATTGTAAAATACGAATTCATCAACCGGGGAAAACATCAGTTTCCGGAAGGTTTTGCAGAAGAACTTAGAAAGTCTGTCAACGCAATGGCAGAACTGAAGCTGACCAAAGACGAAAAAAAATATCTGAAAGCCACTTGTCCATATCTTGCTCTACCCTACCTCGATTTCTTGGAAGGTTTTCATTACGACCCTTCTGAAGTGAAGATTGAACAAAATGGCAACGAACTAAAAGTTTCGGTGGAAGGTCTCTGGTACAGAACCATTCTTTGGGAAGTCCCTTTGCTAGCACTTATCAGCGAACTTCATTATGAGATGAATCATATGGAGCGACAAACCAACGAAGAGGTCATTAATAAAACTGTAGAAAAAGCGGTTCATTTGACAGAATTGGGCGTTCCTTTTGCTGAATTTGGAACACGAAGAAGACATTCTTACAAAGTTCACAGATTGGTGATGGATGCCTTGATTCAGGATAAAAAATCGACTTTTACAGGAACTTCCAATGTTCATCTGGCTATGCTTTACAACGTAAAACCAATTGGTACACATGCCCACGAATGGTTTATGTTTCACGCCGCAGAATTTGGTTTCAAAACGGCCAATTCTATTGCTTTGGAAAATTGGGTTAATGTTTACCGTGGCGATTTGGGAGTTGCACTTTCCGACACATACACCACGGATGTTTTCTTCCAGCAGTTTGATAAAAAGTTTGCAAAGTTGTTTGACGGCGTACGTCATGACAGCGGCGACCCGTTTGAATTTGCTGATAAAACCATTGCGCATTATCAAAAGCACGGCATCAATCCATTATTCAAATACATTATTTTTTCTGACGGACTGAATCTTGAAAAAGTTGAAGAAATCACCAATTACTGCAGAGGTAAAATCGGAATTTCTTTCGGAATCGGAACCAATCTTACTAATGATGTTGGACTTAAACCAATGAACATCGTAATGAAACTCATTAGTGTAAAAGGAATTAATAATGAATGGATTCCGACTGTGAAACTATCTGACGAAAAAGGAAAATATACCGGCGACCCAAAAATGATAGAATTGGCGAAGGAGTTTTTGAGGATTAAATAATACATTATAATAATGTCTGTTAAATTTATTTAAAGTTCAGTGCTGTATCAAAAAAAAAATTAACTTTACAATAAGTGAAAGTTTAAAATCTGAATATCAAGAAAAAGTCAACAAAATCTTTTGGCATCAATTTTACTCTTTAAAAAACACAACTTAATTAATTTTATCCTATGAAAAAAACATTCAAAATCGCTGCTCTTGCCTTGATGGTATCGATGACAGCCGTTTCCTGCAAAAAGAAAGTTTCTGATGCAGAATTAACGACCAACGCAACTACAGCAATCACTGCTTATCCCGGAACTTCTGTGGAAGTGAAGGAAGGACAAGCACATTTGAGCGGAGTTTTCGCAACAGAAGCTGACAAACAAGCAGCTATTGCAGCTCTTAAAAAAGTAGAGGGCGTGAAAGATGTTCACGATATGGCAACTGTAGCGCCAATGGCTGCTCCTGTAGAAGTGAATATGGTTGACGCTGCTGTTCTAGCTAAAGTAAATACTGCATTGAAAGATATCCCAGGCGTAAAAGCTGAAGATGTTGCGGGAACATTAACGTTGACAGGTTCTACAACTTCTGCTAACGCAAGAAAAGTGAAAGAGTCTGTAGATGCTCTTAAAATTGGTAAATACGATAACAAAATCACTGTAAAATAATCACAAATGAGTTTACAAGACAAATATGCAAGTGTAGTTTCAGCAGCTCAGTCTGCAGGACTATCTGATCTTTCTGTGCAGGAGCAAGACGGTGTTCTATATATCACAGGAAAAGCGTCTAGCAGCGCAGCAAAAGATACAGTTTGGAATGCTTTGGGCGCCATAGATTCCTCATATACAGCAACAGATATTAATATCGATGTGCAAGTTTCCGGATTGGCAGCTGGTGCTTCTTTAACTGTTGCAACAGATGAGTCTAATCTTAACATCAGACAAGAACCTTCTACAGAAGCTTCTATTGTTGGAAAAGCAGCAAAAGGTGAAACAGTAACTTTGGTTGAGCAGTCTTCTGACGACTGGTGGAAAATCAAAACTGCTGACGGTGAGGAAGGTTATGCTTATGCAAGATATTTGAAAGCTTAATTTCAAAACTTAATAAAAATTAAAACCTCTGATTTTTCAGGGGTTTTTTCTATTTTTGATGCCGAAAACTATTAACATTTGATGAAAAAATTCTGGCTTATTTTCATATTCACTTTTCTGAAACTGAATGCGCAGACCTACAACGTAACAGGAAAAGTGACGGACGAAAATAATAATCCGTTGGAAAATATCACCGTTTCTTTGATGAAACAAAAGGATTCGGCGATTATCAATTACATTGGAACAAGTAAAAGCGGAAACTTCAGCATCAAAGTTCCTCCACAAAACGAAGCTTCATTTCTACAGATTTCCGGAGATAAACTCAAACCATTCTCTAGAAAATTCGAGTCCATTCATCAAAATGAAAATCTAGGAGCAGTAAAACTCAGCAAAGAACTTGTAACCAATATTGAGGAAGTCAAAATCACGGTTTCGCCTGTGAAAATTAAAAAAGATACTGTTGAGTACAACGCTTCTTACCTGAAAGTAAAACCTGACTCCAAGATAGACGACTTGCTGAAAGAAATTCCAGGTGCTGAAATCGATGCGGATGGAAAAATTACGGTTAACGGAAAATCAGTAAGCAAAATCCACATCAATGGGAAACCCTTATTTGATAAAGACGGAAAAACGGAACTGGAAACAATTCCTGCCAACATCATCAAAAAAATACAGGTTACCACTTCCAAAACCAAGGAAGAAGAACTGACGGGAAGAGCGCCAATCACGGACAGCCTCACAGTGAATTTTGAAATGGATCCTAAAAATAAAGTCGGAGTTACAAGCAACATAAGGTTAGGTTATGGTTCGGATGATCGTTATGACGGCGCCATTTTTTTTACAAAAATAAAACAGGATTCACGGCTTTCTTTAGCGGCAGGCTCCAATAATATTAATGCCGGATTATCAGGAAAAACGGGTTCCGGAGCAGGAATTTTCAGTACAACAATTGTGAATGCGACCTATTCTAACAAGTTTGACAACTTCGATTTGGAAAGATTGAATGCCAATTATTATGAACGAAACTCCGAAACTTACTCCAAATCTGCCCGAACCACCTTTCTGCCCGACTACAAATTAGATAGAAATACAGAACGTACTGGCGACAGAGATTTGCGAAGATTGGGATTCAGCACCAATTCAATTTTGAAACTTGACAAGTTCACAAACATTATTTTCTCTTCCAATTTTAATAACAATACCACCGAAAGCACTTCTGACAATCAATCTGTAACCTTGCGGGATGATGTCCTTCTCAACTCCAGTTCGGGTTCTGTCAAACAAAAATCTGTCAATAATGGTTTTTCACAATCCTTAGGAATTACAAGAAGATTTCAGAAACAAAGACGAACTTTTTCAGCGTCTGTCAGCAGCAACGTGATGGATAACAGTGGTACCGATTATAATCTTACGACGACCATTTTTCATCAGTCTCCGGAAGAAAACGATTACAGAAACCAGCGCTCAGTTTCTAAAAATCAAAATACAGATTTTAGTTTCAATGCGAGATACGATGAACCAATTTCCGACTCGGCCATCGTTTCCACAGAAATTACCTACAAATCTCTGTCACTCAAAAATGATAGAAAAGTTCACGATTTTGATACGGCAACAGGAGAATTTTCTACATATAACTCGCTATTGTCTAATACAATCAATCAGGATATCAACTCGCTTTATGCTGTGATGGGTTATGATTTGAATAAAACCAAATTCCGGTTTTTCTTCAATGCTAATCTGGAAATCAACAACAACGATTTTCATTCTTTCTTTAATAATGAAAATATCGATTTCAGAAAAAACTTCGTTTTCCCGAATTATAACACGAGATTCGTTTACAAGTTTTCCAGTAGCAAATCCTTGGAACTATCCAACCAAAGCGATTTTACAGCACCTCAGATGACGGCACTCAACCCTTACATAGACCTTTCCAATCCGTTGCTTACGACACAGGGAAATCCTGATTTGAAAAGCACATGGATAAATACGACTTCAGTTTATTTTGTGAATAGGAATCTTCCCAAGCACATGACTTACTCAACCTCGTTAAAATTCAATTATACGGATAATAATGTTTCCGATTTTTCTTACTATGACGATACAGGAAGGCAGTTCAGGACTTTTGCCAACATTAGCGGAAACAAAACACTGAGTTGGGATAGCCGTTTTTCAAAAACCTACAAATGGGATAAAAATGAATTCCGGATTTCGCCATCATTTCTGACAAGTTATACCTACAGAAAAGGTTTTGTAGATGGTGTCCAATACACCAACACGATTTACAATATTGCGCCGAAGATGACCGTAAGGCTCAACCTGAGGGATGTTCTGGATCTGACAGGTTCTGCCAATCTCAATTATAACTTCTCCAATTACACCAATTATCGGATTGATAAAACACGTGCGGCTCAACAGAATTACACTATCGGAATGGTGAATTACTTTTTGAAATCCAATCTTTATTTCAGCAACGATATCAATGTGACTAAGAATAATAACATTTCCGCAGGTTTCAACAGGACCTCTTATTTCTGGAATGCCAGCGTGAATTACAAATTCTACAAAAAACAAATGACACTGCGATTCAACATCAATGATGTTCTGAATCAACGTCAAAATGCCATCAGAAACATCGGCGACAATTACATCGAAGACAGAGAAGAACTTGTGTTGAAACGTTATTTTATGCTCTCGCTGATGATGAATCTAAATAAGTTCGGAGGCAAGAAAAGCTGATCAAAATGATTAAAATATAACACACAATATTGTAATTCCGTAGAAATCTCGACAGCTAAGCTTAGATTCCTACGGAATAACAAACTGTATGGCTAAAACAAAACCTCTTTCGTCAAAATACTTTCGATATTATCCGGATAATCCACCTCTATCATTTGGTCAGAATTAATCCATTCACGGATTTTTATCGGGTCCAATTTATCCGAATTTGCAACACCTAATTTGTCCAAAGCAAAAGCATTACACTCTTGTTCATATTGATTTTCAATCGGGATTACAAACAATTTTTTATTCATAAACAAAGCTTCCGCCGGTGTTTCAAAACCAGCATTACAAAGTATTCCTTCACAAGATTCGAACAACTCTAAGTATTTTGTTTCATCAATTGGGAAAATCTCCACATTATTGAATTTCTGATGTTGTTTAGCATATTTGGAAAAAACTTTCCACTGAACATCAATTCTTGTTAAGAAATTCGTAATGACTTCATCAGAAAAGCTTGGAAGATAAACTAGATAATGACCTTTGTTTTCAGGATTCAGTTTTCTTATTTTTTGTCGGATGACAGGCTTTTTGATATGGGAATTATAGTTCTCGAAATGAAATCCTATTTTCTTCTCACAAGGCACATAATGTTTCAGAATAAAATCTCCAAACCAATCTTTTTTATCCGGTTTCGGTGTTTCCTTGAAAGTTAAAGAAGCCTGATGACTCAATTCTACAATGGGAAGATTCCTTAGTTTCGCTGCCCAGCCAGTCAGTGGTTCAAAATCATTGATAATCAAATCGTAGGCAGACAAATCCAAATCCTTTATCACCTTCGCTGCTCTACAGAAATTATTCTCAAAAAAAGTTTTTCTGTAAGATAAACCTCCCGTTTTGTTATAAAGCAAAGACACCCCTTTGAACCTGTAATCGATATCAAAATCGGACTTCAACTGTGTTTGATGTCCACTGATTAAAGTGTCCACCAATGCGTGTTTTTTCAAAATCGGGATGATTTCCTGAGCTCTGGCAAGATGTCCGTTTCCTGTGCCTTGGAAGGCGTATAATATTTTCATAAGGATTAAAAAAATTAAATATTTGTGTTTTTATAGATAATCGTAAGATGTATTATGATTTGTAATAGTTTTCACTTCTCACATCTCTATTTTATATTCTTTCGATGTTGTTTTTATTTCTCTCAGCCCTGTTTCAATTTTTTGCGTAATTGTTATCAGTTATAACAAATTAGTTTTCACTTTCATCACTTTTGTTTTATATTATACTAATGTGGTTTTCATTTTCATCGATGTTGTTTTATATTCTTTCACCTCTGTTTCAATCTTTAACACCTTAGTTTTAAATATGATAAGCAACTTTCTCAATTACACAACCTGCGTCACGATTTTCATCAGCTCTGCACTGTCTATTTCCTTCATCTCTTCTGGTTCTTCATCGATTAAATTATGTTTTTCATCCTCATAAACAAAAAGTTTCCAGTCGCCATTATGATATTCCAAAGCCGAAAGATTTTCCACCCAGTCACCGGAATTCAGATACATACATTTTCCTTTTTTTCCAACCACTTCTCGGATTTGAGGCTGATGAATATGTCCACAAATCACATAATCAAAGTCATTTTCAATCGCCAGTTCGGAAGCTGTCAATTCAAAATCACCAATATATTTCACGGCTTTCTTTACATTATTCTTGATTTTTTTAGAGAATGAATATTTTTCCCTTCCGATTTTCTCAAGAAACCAATTCACGAGATTATTAATTGCAATGAGCAAATCGTAACCTTTTCCACCCAACTTCGCAATCCATTTGGAATGCTGAACCGATGCATCAAAAACATCACCATGAAAAATCCAGGCTTTCTTGTCGCCCAACTTCAGAACGTGTTTGTTACAAAGCTTCAGTTTTCCTAATTCGAAATCTGTGAAATTCCTAAACGCTTCATCGTGATTTCCAGTGATGTAAAAAACCTCGGATTCTTTGGTTGCAAACGATATTAATTTTTTAACCACTTTCAAATGAGACTTCGGAAAGTAAGATTTCTTAAACTGCCAGATGTCGATGATATCGCCATTCAGAATCAGAGTTTTGGGACGGATAGAATTCAGATATCTCAACAGTTCTTTCGCCTTGCAACCGTAAGTTCCAAGATGCACATCAGAAATAATGACAATTTCAACATCTCTTTTCATATTTGATTTAATGGCGATTTCATTCACAATCAGATTTATACAAAGAACGAATTCTAATTTAAACTGTGCGTGAATGCTATTTTATTTTTATTGATGAGAATCGGCTATTTTTATTTGATTGTCTTAATATTAATTTAAAATATTAGTGGTTATTCTCTCAAAAATATTAGTTTTGTTCAGTTTCAATTTAAATTGGACTTTGAAAATGTTTTAGTTTCAATACTTGTAATTCTAATTGCAAAGATTTCGAAAACTGAAAATATTTTTTAGGAAACAAAGATTTTTTGCTGAAAACAAATTGACGCTTGGAAAATTTATTTATTTGCCTTCTCAATTTCATTTCAATAAATAATCTTTGCGTTTAAAAATAATTTATAATAAAAGTTACTTATGAAGGGTCAGAATAAACTGTTTTTTGCGATTATTTTCGCATTGATTTTGGGTGTTGTTTTAGGAGGAATTGTCCACACAACTTATCCGGACTCTAAGGAAGAATTCGCTCAAAACATCAAATTGCTGGGAACAGTTTTTATCCGATTGATTCAGATGATTATTGCGCCTTTGGTTTTCTCAACTTTGGTAGTTGGGATTGCAAAAATGGGCGACATCAAAATGGTTGGACGTGTAGGAACTAAAGCAATGCTTTGGTTCATATCTGCTTCTTTGGTTTCTCTGTTAATCGGTTTGGTTTTAGTGAATTGGCTGGAGCCAGGTCACGTGACAAAATTACCAATCCAGGATGCAGCCTCAGCTTCCGAAATTGTAAGCAGCAGCAAAGGTTTTACGATGGAAGATTTTGTAAAACATATCATTCCAAAGAGTTTATTCGAAGCATTTGCGACCAATGAAGTCTTGCAAATTGTGATATTCTCCGTAATGTTCGGGATTGCTTTATCCGCAATGGGCGAAGAATACACAAAACCAGTTATCAAAGGTTTAGATATAATTGCTCACGCGATTTTGAAAATGGTTGGATATATAATGTGGGTGGCGCCGTTGGGTGTTTTCGGAGCAATATCTGCGGTGGTTGCTACCAATGGTTTTACAATTTTCAAAGTTTATGCAATCTACCTTCGTGATTTCTTCTTTGCCCTAGGTGTTCTGTGGGTTGTGCTTTTGTTAGTGGGTTATATGATTCTTGGCAACCGCCTTTTTGATTTATTGAGAAGAATCAAAGAACCTTTGTTGATTGCATTTTCCACCACAAGTTCCGAAGCAGTTTTTCCCAAGTTGGTAGAAGAACTGGAAAGATTTGGGTGTAATAATAGGATTGTTTCTTTCATTTTGCCATTGGGATATTCTTTCAATCTAGACGGAAGTATGATGTATATGACGTTTGCCTCGATTTTCATTGCTCAGATTTACGGTATTGATATGCCTCTCGGGCAACAAATCATAATGCTTTTGGTCTTGATGTTAACGAGTAAAGGTATTGCCGGCGTTCCAAGAGCGAGTCTTGTCATCATTGTTGCGGCTTGCGGAATGTTTGATATTCCAGTTGAGGGGATTGCCTTGATTTTACCAATCGACCATTTCTGCGATATGGGAAGAAGTATGACTAATGTTCTTGGGAATGCGTTGGCGACTTCTGCTGTGAGTAAGTGGGAAGGACAGTTGGAGAGTTAGATATTTATTTTACATTATATATAAATACAATTTTGTCATTCCGGAGGAATCTAAACTGCTGAGATTCTTTCAGAATGACAAAATTTCTTTTTAATGATGTAACAAAACATACTTCAGAATTGTCCTTATGTCGTAAGCCAGTACTAATGAAACAAGCATTCTTAATTCTATTATTCTTAAATATTTCATTTTTAGGATTTTGTCAAAAAATACAACAGACAAAAGCCATTGACAATTACCTGACCGAAGTGATGAAAACTTTTGAAATTCCTGGTATGGCGGTTGGTGTTATCAAAAATGATAAAATTATTTTTCAAAAATATTATGGCAGAGAAAACTTAGAGTCTGGGAAGAAAGTAGATGCTAATTCTCTTTTCAGAGTTTATTCTACTACAAAACTAATTACAAATGTTGCCGTTTTCCAATTGATTGAGAAAGGACAATTGTCTTTAGAAGATAACATTTCAAAATATTTGGATAATCTTCCAAAAGAATGGCAAAATGTCAAAGTAAAAAATCTTTTATCCCACTCATCTGGCATTCCTGATTTTGAGCGTCATAATTTACCTACAGACATTTCCAACTCTGAAGTTTTTGAACGACTGTCCAAAGAAAAAATGGAATTCGAAACAGGAAATCAATATAGTTATAATCAGACTAATTATATGATTTTGGCGATGATTGTCGAAAAGATAAGTGGACAAAAATTTGAAGATTTTGTTCTGAAAAATCAATTTTCTGATGCAAAGAATAAAATCATAATCAATTCCAATTCTCTTGAAGAAATCCCCAATCGAATCCAGCTTTACAGATATAATGATTCTCTGAAACAGTTTAAAAAATCTACACACGTTGGCGGTTTGAGAGCTCATCCTGCGAATGGCTTAGCAATTTCGCTTCCTGATTTTTTACAATGGAGCATTAATCTTGACACCAACAAATTCCTCACAGACCAGACAAAAAAGTTGATGTGGAAACCTTTTGATTATACCAATAAACAAGATATTTTTGCGCACGGTTGGGAAATTACCAAAACTGGAAATGTAACGTCTTATGGTTTTTCCGGCGGAAACATCAATGCTTACAGTATTTTTCCTGACAATGATTTGTCAATCATTTTTATGTCGAACGGCTACAAATACAATTCTTTTCCCCCACTTTATTTTATAGTCAATCATATTGCAGGATTGATTGATAAACAATTAGCAAATCCGTATTGGTCAAGGGAAGAATCAGTTGCTTCTGAAATTATTAATAAACCTAATATTAAAAAGGAAATTTATGGTTATCTGATTGAAAATGATAAAGTGATTTTTACTTACAAAGTTCCTAAAAACTTAAACGCTGAAGCAATAACGAAAATGGCTGTTGCTGGTTCATTCAACGATTGGAATCCCGGGAATAAAGCTTATCAAATGGTATTAAAGGACAAAAATACGTTTGAATTGGTGTTGCCGAAATCTCAATTCGAGAAAGGAAAGACTTATGAGTTCCGGTTTGTAATGAACAAAAGTGGTTGGTTCACGACGCCTTACAGCGCACTCAACACCAATGGAAATCCGAATGATAATAATTTGACTTTTAGAGTTGATTAATCTTAATTGAAGACACTTCGACTCCGCTCAGTGTGACATTTTGATATTAATAGTTCTTCTTTCACGAATGTCAGTCTGAGTCTCTCGAAGACTTTATAAATTCAAACTCCATAATGGCTGAGATTGACTTCGTCGAACCACTTCGTTGGGTTTCTTTCAGAATGACAAAATTGTGTTTTGTAGACGAAGTTAAAATCGGTAGACTAAATCCATAGCCCTGATGGGAGCTGCATCCTTTTTTGTCATTGCGGGGAAAATTTCTAAAGATTGCTTCACTTCGTTCGCAATGACAAAAAAGATATAGTGGACAGCAGGTTCCCGGCTTCTGAAAAAAGTTGTAGAGTTGTAGAGTTTGAGAATTCGTGAATTTTTAATCTCTATTTCTCTCAAACTCTCCCACCCAACTTAACCTGCCAAAAATCATTCAGATAGACAAAATCATAAATTCAATTAATTCTAAATTAATTTTAAAATCCGTAATTTTGTAGCCACTTAAAGAATAATAAATTTTATGCTGACGAAATCAAAAGTTCAGGATTTTCTGAAAGAGATAGAAGTGGATGACCTTGTGAGTAATTTCCAAGTGATGGGCGATGATGTGTATATCGATATGACATCTCACTCGCCTGCAATGCACGAGAAAAAGAAATTGGAAGTTGCTATGAAACAAGCTTTTGCTTCGGAATTCGGGGAACATATCAACTTGAAATTGAAAATCGCTTCTCCTGAATTGCCTGCAACTCCTGTGACGAACGAAATCAAAGGAAAACAGATTCCGGGAATCCAGAATATCATCGCCATTGCTTCCGGAAAAGGTGGCGTTGGAAAATCTACTGTTGCGGCAAATCTTGCGGTGACGTTGGCAAAAATGGGTTTCAAAGTTGGATTGCTGGATGCGGATATCTACGGACCATCTGTTCCTACAATGCTTGACACAGAAGGTCAAAAACCAATTTCTGTAGAAGTGAACGGTAGAAATCTGATGAAACCCATCGAGAATTACGGTGTGAAGATGTTATCGATTGGATATTTTTCAGGTGCTAACCAGGCTGTAGTTTGGAGAGGACCAATGGCTTCCAAAGCATTGAATCAGATGATTCGTGATGCTGATTGGGGAGAATTGGATTTCCTTTTGATTGACCTTCCTCCGGGAACTGGCGACATTCATCTTTCTATTATTCAGGAAGTTCCGGTTACAGGCGCTGTGATTGTGAGTACGCCTCAACACGTTGCATTGGCCGATGTAAGAAAGGGAATTGCTATGTTCAATATGGAAAGCATCAACATTCCGGTTTTGGGATTGATAGAAAATATGGCTTATTTCACGCCGGAAGAGCTTCCTGAGAATAAATATTATATCTTTGGAAAACAGGGCGCTCAGTTTATGGCAGAGAATTTGGGAATTCCGGTTTTGGGAGAGATTCCTTTGATTCAGAGCATCAGAGAAGCCGGAGATGTAGGAAGACCAGCTGCTTTGCAGGAAAATTCTAAAATCTCTGACATCTACACCAAAACTGCTCAAAATATGGTTGAGAGTCTTGTAGAAAGAAACACCAATTTGCCACCAACCGAAGCTGTGAAAATCACGACGATGGCTGGTTGCTCGCCTAAGAAAAAATAATAAAATGAATAATATTAATCAAATTCAAGAAGAACTGGTAACCAAAGTGATGGACGCTTTGGACAGCATCCGTCCGTTTTTGCAAAAAGATGGCGGCGATATTGAGTTAGTAGATGTGCAGGAAGACAAAGTCTATGTGAAATTACTAGGAAACTGCTCTAGCTGTGGTATCAGTGCTTCTACAATGAAACTGGGTGTGGAAAACACCATCAAACAATTTGCTCCAGAGATACAGGAGGTGATTAGCGTTTAAAAATAAAAATCCCGATTCAAAACTGAGTCGGGATTTTTTTATTCTAAGTATTTTATTACTCTACAATTTCTGCGTCGATGATTTTCGTATCAGGATTATTCTTCTGACTTTCCCAAAGTAAAAATTTGTCAACTTCTTTCATCAATAAAGGAATTGCTAAAGCTAAGATAGCCAAATCATCCAAAGCGCCAATTACAGGAACGAAATCCGGAATAATATCGATGGGAGAAATGACATAAATTAAAGCCAAAGCCGGCAAAAGGATATCTGTAAACTTCATTTTGTATTCGCCTTTGTAATACAATTTTATCATCCTGAAAACAGACGGAATCTTTTGCAAAAAACCTTTGTGTTTAATAGCTTCCTGAGCCAGTTTAAATTTTGAATATTTCATTTTTGTTTTTGTGTTTATTTTTCAACGAATCAAATTTCGCAAATTCTATTCCAATCACTTAATAGAAAATCGTAATGTTTTGTTAATTAACAATTGGTTACGTCAATTTATCCGTCAGTTTCGCAAATTGTTTCTCCGCATTTTTCCCTTCATAAAGAATGTCATAAACGGCATTAATAATCGGCAACTTTAATTTTTTCTCTTGACAAATAGCGTAAATACCTTTTGTTGCATAATAACCTTCTGCCACCATACTCATTGACTGGATGGCAGACTTTACTGTATAACCTTTCCCAATAAGATTTCCTAAGTTTCTATTTCTTGAGAATAATGAATAAGCCGTAACGATCAAATCTCCAAGATAAGCACTATCATTCACGTCTCTTGGTTCCGGATAAATCGCTTCCAAGAAGGTTTCCATCTCACGAATCGCATTGGAAACATACACCGCAATAAAGTTATCTCCATAACCCAATCCACTTGCAATCCCGGCGCCTATCGCATAGATATTTTTTAGAATTGCAGAATACTCGTTTCCGAGAATATCACAACTTGTATTGACTTTGATATAACAGGAAGACAAAATCTCCTGCAAAACATCAGCATCCTCTTTCTGTGCCACAGCAACCGTCAAATAAGACAAACGCTCCATCGCCACCTCTTCTGCGTGGCAAGGACCAGCAATGACCGCTTGATTTTTGAACCCGATTTTGAATTCATCTTTCAAATAATGCGCAACAATATCATTATGCTTTGGAACAATCCCTTTAATAGCCGAACAGAATAATTTGTCCTGATATTCGCAAGTCAGTTTCTCCATAGATTCTGCTAAATAAATGGAAGGAACTGCCAAAATAATCACATCAGAATTAGAGACCAACTCGTTGATATCTGTCGTAATCTGCAGCTTCTTCAGGTTGAAAGAAACCGTTGTCAAATAACTTGGATTGTGTCCGCGTTGTTCTATTGCGCCTTTCACAAACTCGTTTCTCACGCACCAATTGACAGTTTTACAGTTTTCGGCCAGCATTTTAACGATCGCAGTAGCAAAGCTTCCGCTTCCTAAAACGCCAACGCGCACGTTATTAGATGATTTAGTCGATTTCTTACTCATTCTTTGTCGTCTTTTTCATTGCTACAAATCTAATATAATTTATGATTTTACATCAATGTAAATCCCGTTTAACAATTAATTAATAAAAATTAACTTTCATTATAACAAATCACATTCTTAAGTACGATTAACATTAGGAAAAATAAAAATTTATTATTTTTGCAATCCATTTTAAAAATCTATTAATGGTCCAATTTCTAAAATCGAAAAAGAAAAAAAATATTGTTCTTATAATATTGCTGGTGATTTGTTTTATAGAAGGCTTAGTCATCGGGAAATTTTACAATGACAAAGATGATAAGGTCTATCAGGTAAACATCGTCAAAATCAATAACGAGAAAGACAGCATCGACCATCTTCAGCTGAAAACCGATTTGGCGATGGTAGACCAAAGTATCCGCAGCATCGATGGATTCCTAAAATCTAAAAATGTTTCTGACATTCGCATAGAAAATTTGGCTAAAGACAGCCTTCAAAATGAAATTTATCTGGCAAAAGTGAGCAACCGATACAGCCAATATTTGGTAGATTTGGAACAAAGATTACAGCAAGTTCCATTGGGAATTCCGACAGATGGCTACATCTCTTCTAATTTTGGAATCAGAAAAAATCCAATTCCTCCAAAATCTACAGAAGTTGCCAATAACTCTAATATCGCAGAAGAAAAAGACAGTCTTGGAAATGTCGTAAAAAGACAAGCTGTGGTAAAAGAAGACAGAAATGCATCCAGCAATGCGCCGGCAGAAAAAGACCAGATGCAGTTCCACAAAGGATTAGACGTAGCTGTAGCTTACGGAAGCCCTGTAAAAGCAGCCGCCGCAGGAAAAGTAATCTTCTCTGGCGTAAGAGGCGGTTACGGAAATTGTGTGATGATAGAACACGGCAACGGTCTTGTGACTTTGTACGGTCATCTTTCCGAACTTTTGGTTGAGGCTAATGACCGAGTGAAAGTAAACCAAATCATTGCAAAATCTGGCAATACAGGACGTTCTACAGGACCTCATCTTCATTATGAAGTTCATAAAAATAATCAGCCGATCAATCCGAGGTTGTTTTTGAATTTTTAATTAAATGAGTCTTCGAGAGCTTCAGACTGACAAATAAAAATTTGTACTAATGAATTTTCTGAATTTAGATTATCTTAAAAACGGTTCTGAAATACAGAAAAGAATTCATTTTGTCTTAGAAAAACATCAGATTTTTGATAAATTAAAGGAATACAATCCTATTCTCACAGGCACTTTTCCCATTAATATCAATATCGAAAAAAGCGATTTGGATATTATTTTGGAGAGTGATGATTTGATTAAAGCTCAAGATTTTATCATTAATGAATTTCAGAATGAAAAGGACTTTGAAATTCACTTTTGCAAAATGAATGGCGTTGATTCTCTGGTTTGCAATTTCACTATAGAAGAATTTCCGGTAGAGTTATTTGCTCAGAACGTTCCGACGAAACTTCAAAATGCTTATCGTCATATGATAATAGAATATGACATTCTGGAACAGGAGGGCGAAGAATTCCGAAAGCAAATCATCAATCTAAAAGAAAAAGGTTGGAAAACAGAACCTGCTTTTGCTGAGTTATTAGGCTTAAAAGGAAATCCTTACCTCGAACTTCTGAATTATAAAAAATAAAAAAACGCTCCAAAAAATCTGGAGCGTTTTTCACAATATATTTTGAGGAAATTACTTCTTCAATACTTCAAGAAACTCATCGTGAGAGATTTTAGTTTCTTTCTTTTTAGACTTCTCAAGGATAACGTCTTTCAGTTTCGCCATAGCTACTTCAGAAGAAATTTGTCTTACCTGGTTCTCATCTTTCAACATTTCTGCAGCATATTTTTGAACCTCATCATCTCCTAAGTGGTGAATTCCATAGATGGCTAACTGGTTTCTTACCAATTGCTCAGCTTGTCCAAGAACTTCTGCATAATCCAAGTTGATCTCATTATCGTTCATCAATTTTCCTTCTAGGATTTGACCTTTGATAATATTTTTCTCGTTTTCAAGGATTTCTTTTGCTTGCTCCTCTGAAGTGATGTTCTGGTTAGAGAACAACAACCATTTGATTAAGAATGCCTCAGGTAATTTGATTTCTTCTTTCTCGTTTACTTGCTCCAAAATTTTGTTTACGAAATGAACATCAGCATTTTGTTGGAAATACTCATCCAACTCAGTTTTTACTCTCGCTTTCAATTCTTCTTCAGTCGTGATAACATCTTTACCGTAAACTTTGTCGAACAATTCTTGATTAAGTTCTGCCAGGTTCAATCCGTAGATATCTTTTACAGTTACTTCAACCTCGTTGTGGTGAAGGTGCTCTGCCTCTTCTTTAGAGAAACCTAATTGTTTTGCCAATTCTTCTTTAGCAGCAAGGTCTTCTTTAGAAACTTTTACAGAATCATCTTTCTTCAATTTTTTAACCAAATCGTAAGCTTCTTTTTGCTCTTTAGAAATAGTTACATTTTTCGGAGCGTGGTGGTGCTCACCTTCTGCGTCTGCTTCTACAACCTGAGAAACTTCTAAAGCTACGTAAGAATCTTTACCTATTTTTTCTTCAGGAACTCTTTCTGCAAAACGCTTTTGCATATTTTCTACACTTGTAGAGATTTCTTTGTCAGAAGCTTCTACTTTGTAGTGAGGCGCTTCATATTTAGTCAAATCTACAGTGAATTCTGGCTCATATCCAACTTCAAAAGCTACAGATAAAGATTCTGCATTGTGGTTGAAATCGTTTACTGGCTGAGGAACCGGCTGACCAACCAATCTCAGTTTGTTTTCGTTTACATAACCGTTTAGAGCTTCAGAAACCTGCTTGTTGATTTCTTCGAAAGCGATACCAGCTTCATATTGTTTTCTTACCATACTCAATGGCACTTTCCCTTTTCTGAATCCAGGAACTTGCGCATTTTTTGCATAGTTGATTAATTGCTTTTCTACTTTTTCCTTATAATCTGCTTTCTCCAATGTCACTGTAAGTAATGCACTTACCTCATCGTGGTTTTTAGCTGTAACGTTCATTAATTGAAATTTTTAGGTTGCAAAAGTAGGTAAATTCTGAGGAAATTCAAAATTATTTACTTCCTTGATATTTATAAAAAAATCATAAAGTTTTCGCAAAAAAATAAAGATGCCTTTTGGAAAGACATCTTTATTTCAACATATTAAATAAATATTGGATTAATGAGCATCTACAGTAATATCAACATCTGTTTCACCTCCGGTAGTTTGACCTAGCTGATTAGCTGCAGAAGGATAATTTTGATTAACTGTAGCTGGACCGTGAACCAACTTGATATTCATTTTTCCGGTTTCCTGTGTAGAATTAATGGTCCATTCTGTTCTAAGACCTAATTTTTGTCCATCTGTTCTTACAATATCATTAGCAGCTCTCACGACAACAATATCCGCATTAGCAGGATTGAATGTAATAAAATGATGATCCTTCTCTTCCTCTATCTCATCCGAAGAGTGGTAATGATCATCGTGCTTGATTTGGAAATCCAAAACAGCAGAATAAGTATCGCCAGCGTGCAAATGCAAATGCCCATCTGCAACACCAGAAATTACACTAATAGTTTGAACATCACTAGCATTAGCTTTATTAGTTAATGTCAAAACTACTTTTCCGATTTCATCGTGCTCGTGTACGTCTTCTGGAACATCATCATCGCTGTTTCTACAAGACAAGATAAAAAAGGCTGCTAAAAGTGCTAGTGTAATATTTAATAATTTTTTCATTTCGATTTAAATTTTAAGTTTGTAATAATTAAAAATTGTATTTCAGAGTTACCACGAAGTTTCTTCCCGGCTCGTACATATAATATCTAAGCCTGTTCAGATATTCTCGATACTCTGTGTTAAATAAGTTGTTGATTCTGAAATTGACATTCAGATGTTTGAATAAGTTGGCGCCCAATGTCGCATTGAAACTTGTATAGGCTGCAGGCGGCGTACTGAAATCGACAATCTCACTTCTCTCCACACCATCTTTTATAAAAGTAACAGGAAGATTGGCAATCGGATAACGTTTCTGCCTGAACACATTGTCATTTTCTAATGTTATATAGAATTGAGACGGCTTGTGCAGCATAATTTCAATTGAGTTTCTGTTTCTCGCCGGCATCATCAGAATCAATGGCTGATTGTTCGTTAGGTCATCGCCTCTCAAAACGCTGTAACCTGATTTCCATTTCAGATTATCCAAAATTGACAGTTCTGCATCCATATCCACACCTAGCACTCTTGCTTTAACTTGCTGATAAGATTCTACAGGGAAAACGCCTCTGTTGGTGTTCAAAACACCCGTCGGAATTTGATTAATAAAACTATCAGAATACATCAGATAAGGATTCGCTTCGATATGAAGACCTTTCAAGACATCAAACTGACCTGCCAAAGAAAGATTCACGTTGTTAATCGTTTCTTTTTTGATACTCAGATTCCCTTCCTCCATTATGGCTGCAGAGTGATGTAATCCGTCCGCAAAAAGTTCCGCAGGATTCGGCGTTCTTTCCGCTCTCGAAAGATTGAGTTTGAATTCAAAATCTTGAGTTGGTTTATAATTCAGACCGACATTGGCAGAGAGGTTATGATAATCCAGAATCGGTCTTGTCAGAATTCGGCTTCCGGATTCGCTTACAAAGAATTCCGAAAATTGGTTGGCATAGTTATCATTCCATTTATCAGAATCATAATATTTGTACGCATCATATCGGCTGAAGTCATATCTCACTGCAGCTTCTGCATTCAATTTTGAACTGAATCTATATTTGAAAATTGAAAATGCGCCGGCGTCATATCGGTAATAATCCGGAATCAGACGTCTTGCTTTGGTTGCTGGGTCCGGGAAATTATCCTGAAAATTTCCTGAAATTCCACTTTCTAAACTCCAGTTCAAACGCTCAATCAAATGAACCAAACTGGCAGAATGCGTAATTAACCTCAAGTCCATTGATGGAACATTAAATAATTCTCCTCGTCTGATATCAAATTCCTTTCTTCGGTTATACTGAAAGCTGTATTGAAAAGTCAGTTTCCCAAAATCGGCGAAACGTTTGTAAGCGGAAACTTTAGCAATATGATGCGCAACTTCCTGCTTAGGATTATCAATATCGTAACTGAAGTTATCCAAAAAATAAGGTTGCCCAAAATTCACAGCATTGTAGAAATCCTCCGGGCTCGACAAATGCGCCCCTTTGTAAATCCCGAATTCCTGATTGGTTCCGCTGTAAGAAACATCAAACCCTTGTAGAAAACTATGTTTCCCGAAAGAGAAATTAAAAGAATTAAACTCCTGACCCGTATTCTGCAATGTATGATGTGGAATATATTGGTCACCTGTTTTTCTGTAAGTTCCACCAGCTTTTATAAACCAATCATTTTCCCAGGATTTAAGGACTGTAGCGCCTAACTCGCCTCCTCTTCCATTAGAAATTCCGGAAAGTCTAATGTTGCCCATTATCGTATCTTTCTTGGGTAAAATAGCTGGCTCCAAAACGACAACACCGCCAACACCTTCATTGCCATATTTCAGAGCGGAAGCACCTTTTACAACATCGATGTGTTCAAAATCGTTGACATCCACATTGGGTGCGTGTTCTACTCCCCATTCTTGCTCAGCCATTTTCACACCGTTGTTCAGAATAGAAATTCGGCTTCCGTACAAGCCACGGATAACAGGTTTTGTGATATTATTCCCCGTTTTCAAAGCTGAAACACCTGTGATTCTGGATAATAAATTTCCCAGATTTTCCGTGGAATTCCTCTCAATTTCTGTTTTGTCCAGCGTACTCATAATCACAGAACTTTTGGTTTTGTGACTGCCGTGGAGTGTAACGCCTTGTATCTCGTTGGAATGGTGCTCCAATGTGATGGCCAAATGCAAGTCTCTGTCGACTTTTACATTTTCAGTATAATCGTCGCAGAGAGGATGCTTTGCGACCAGTTGATATGACCCTGCAGAGATGCTACTGAATGAGAACCTTCCTTTTTTGTCGGTTTTCGTGGTAGAATTTCCTAACGTTACAACAGCATTTTCCAACATTGTTTTGTCATGAAAATCCTGAACAGTTCCCTCTACAGAATAGCTCTGCGCAGTTACTAATGAAAGCCCGAAAAAGACCAACATCAGATTTATAATGTGTTTCATTTTTGTAAAATGTGTAATATGAGGTAGATGCTAGAATTTAGATTAGAGATATTAAAACTCAATTCTAAAGTCCATCTTTTTTATTGAATTAATTATTGACGCAATTTTGGAGCGTTGAATCACACGCAGCCCGACCTGAACGGAGCTCTTTTTCTTTTTTAGCAAAAAAAGAAAAAAGCGGGAGTGGAGGGCGGATAAAGCTGCCCAAATAATTTTCGGATTTTTACCTACTACCAATATGTCGAGACTTCGTCTCCTTTTAAATGGTTGATATTTACGTTACCGAAATTACAAGACTTCGTCTCTTGCCAAAATGGTTTGAATTAATTCAAAGAAGTTCTCAACGGATTATTGAGAAAATTGGAATTTAAGAAAGTGCGGGTGGACCGCGAAGCTGAATGGTTGATTTGGTTTGTTCCCAAATTTTTTCCTGAGCGGAGATGATCTGCTCGGTTTCTTGTGTGTGGTTCTCAAAATGAAAAGTGAACTGCTCCGGAACCAGCGTGTTGCCCGTTGCCAAAAAATGACAAGCCAGACAGTCACCTGATTGATTACTCGAAAGCTCCTTCGTAATAGACTTTTCTGTTTTTTTGGAACCAGAATCTTTGAAAAAAGATTCGCCCTTGTGATTATGTAATTCTGAAGAAAACAAAACCACAAAAACATACATCGCGGTGAAAAATACCGAAATGATTTTCTGAAATTGTTTGTTTTTCTTGTTCAACATAGCCACAAAGGTAGAAATTTTTTATAACTGAATCTAATATTATGTTAAATTCTGGAAATATTTAGACTTTAAAAACAATGTAAAAAAAATTCTCGCAGATTTGACAGATCCCGCAGATGATTCATAAATCTGCTTAATTTGCAAAATCTGCGAGAATAATTTTATCGAATTATTTCAAAATTCTATTTCTCTTCATCGAAGTATAAACGGTAATATTTCCCTTTATCATCCTGTCCGGTTTCTAATTTGTCTCGGTCGCCGTGGATGTAAATGTGGAAATTTTTATCGAGTTTGATGATGGATTTGAAATGTCTCTGCTGCTTTTTAACCGCCTGATTGTTAATAGGAAAATCTTCTGCAATCGCAATCTGCATATCCTGCTCATAGTCGGATTTGAAGTTAGAAAAACTTTCGATCACACTGTCATCTACCAAAACTTCTTTGACAAAATCATCGTATTTGAACTCTTCTTTATCTTTGAAGAAATTGATAGATTTATTCAAGAAGTCGGCTTGGTCAGCCTTAGAAACCTCAAATTCCTCAGGTAATTTTTGGGTAATGAAATCTTTGTAAACAGACAAAGTTTCCTGCGTGTAGAAGTACTCATTGTCGCGTTGTTTTACTTTTAGGAAATCCTCAAACCAATAATAGATGTCGCCGTTTTTGTTGTTATCTATCACTGATAAAACGTAGCCACTTTCTTTTTCGCTGTTATAAATCAAAGCCGCTTTATCAATTTTTGACAAACTGATTCCAAAATCTCTTTCGATTTCAAAAGATTCGTCCTGAGGATTGATTTTCAGAAAACCTTCTCTCTTTTCGGTTTTGAAAATCCCGATAGAATCCGTCTTCTCACTTTTGCCATCTGCAGACTCAAAAACTTCGCCTTCAAAGTAAACCAGGAACATCTCACCTGCCTGAACTCTCGGATTTTCAGCTGCTTCGTAAAGATGTTTGGCAATGTTTTCAGATTCCCACTGGAATTTGGATTTATCTTCAAAAATCTCCGACACAGCACTGTAAACAGGATTATTAACCAAATAAGAATCACTGTAAAACTGAAACTGCTCCTCAGATTTGAAAGCATTGATGAAATAATTTCCCAGCAATTCTTTCATCTCATCTTCCAACTGAAGCTCTTCCTGAGAAAGCGTTAAAGATTCTCCATTGATTTTATTCCCGACTCTGTGAACTGTAATTTTTGAAAACATTTTTTGTTGTTTAGGATTGCAAAGATAATTTATTCTCTTCTTTTCAACGAATGACAAATTATCTTTTCAAACACTTTCTAGTCCCTCTCAAATTTTTCTATCTTCAATTTCGAACTAAGCTCTTTAATATAAAAAGAAGCAATTGCCCGTGAAAATGTTGGCAAAAGTTCGCCATCATTAGACAAAACAATGATGGTGTAGCCTTCCTTCGGAAACCTCAAAATATCAGACAATCCCGGCCCGCCACTGTGACCGGCATACAAGACATTTTCTTTGCCGACAACCCAGCCAACTTTTGAAAAATCAGCATCTTTACCATCGATTTGGTCTGTTTTGTAAATATAATTTTCAGAAAAAGAATTTGGAAATTGGATCTCGTTGTCCAAACCGATGGCCCAGTTTGTCATATCATCAATCGATGCAAAATAGCCTCCTGCCGGATAAGTGTATTGAGGATACAGATATTTATAGGCCTTCATTTTTCCATTAAGGTCATAATAAGTAGTGATTTTTTCCGGGATGATATCGGTTCGCAAAAACTGACCATTCACTTTGTATTCCATATCGAAAGCACCATCATTCATTTTTAGAGGCATTGACACTTCATCCTTCAAAATCTGAACAAAAGGTTTGTTATAAATCTGTTCAAAAATATAAGACAACACCATAAAATCCGACTGCCCGTACTGCTGTTTGGAACCGGTCTTGAAAATCAGTGGCAGTTTTTTAACAGCCTCGACAATTTTTTCGGTGGGCAGATAGACATCACTTTCGTAATAATCCGCAATTCCACTGGAATGATTAATCAGGTTTACAATTTTAATAGCCATCCATTCTTTTGGACAATCTTTGATATATTTCGAAACAGAATCTTCCAGATTGATTTTCTTGTCATACATCGTTTTCAAAAGTAGCGTAGATGTCAGCAGTTTAGTGCAGGAAGCTATTTGGAAATTGGTGTGTTCCGTGACTTTATTTTTCCAGTCGAGATTTGCAAAACCGTAAACCGTTTTCTTAATGACTTTTCCATTTTTGACAACAGCCACAGCCATTCCCGGAATTTTCAAATTTTTCATCTGCTCGTTCACAAACTGGTCCACATTTTTGCTGATGGCACTCTCATTAGTTTGCCCGAAATGTAAAGCTGAATAAAGAAAGCCGAATGTCATCACGAGTATTTTTTTCATAATTATTATGATTTAATTTTTATCACTATTTAATTAGTTATTCAAAGATGAAACTTAAACCCAATTTTACAACTATATTTTTAGTTAAAATTATATTAAATTATTTTATGTTGATCTTCAAACCTTATCAATAGGGACAAAACACTCAACTATAAAATTATGATTGAATTCTATAAAATAATAACACATTATAAAAACACATCATCACAAATACCCAGAATATTTTATCTTTGATACAAACCTTGATCAAAATGACCTCATCCTCTCAAAAATATATGCTGTTCTTATTTTTATTAATGACATTCTCTCTGTCGAAAGCGCAAACCATAGAGGAAGAAGTAGCGAAAAAATCCTGCGAATGCATCCACAGCAAACTATCCCCGGAAGGAACCATCTCCCAAACAGAAACCAAAAGATGCATTTCCAAAAGTGGCGACGAAGTCCTGAAATCCAAAGATCCACAAGAAGTCAAAAAACTGACAAAAAATATGGAAGAAACTGTCGAAAGACTAAAAATTGTATATCAGTTGGTAGGAAAATGTATTCCAAAAACAGATTCCAAATAAAAATCCCTCAGCAAAAAGCTAAGGGATTTTTTTGGTTTATTGTTCAGTGCCCTTCAGATCCGTTCTGTAAGTTTCCGTTTTCAATTGTGAATTGGATTTCAATTTCCCTTTCACCGAAACATCAAAACCGTTTTTCTTGATGAAAACACTGGAGATATATTGGTATTCATACTTGGCATCGTCTTTATATTTCTTTAGAGCATCCGCCATCACTTTATTGAAGGTCTCAAGAGAAACCTGACCAAAATCAAAAAGTTCATCCTCCAATTTAAAGTCTTCTGCACCAATTCCAGAAACCTGAATGTCTTTTTTCTGCGGTTGGTGCCATCCGTCTACATTTCCAAGATATTGTATCTCTTCCACTCTCCTTTTGTCCACATTATCCTGATAAACAATCGTCAGATACAAATAATCTTTTTCACCAGCTCTTTGGATCATCCCTTCTTTTGACGGACGGAAAATGTTAAAGGAAACTTCATCCATCACTTTGGCTCCTGCGCCGGATTTCTTAACAATCTCATCGTACCATTTTTTCACTTCTTCCGGCTTAGAAAAAAACTGATAATCTATTTCTCCTGCCCCAACAGTTGCTTCCGTTGCAGAATTCACAGTTTCTTTTAATTTGTCACAAGAACTCAAGGTGGCAACAGCCATCATACAAACAAATAATTTTTTCATAATTTTTTGGTTTAGAATTAGTTGAAAATTATAAAAAAAATCAATACCGCAGATAATCTTCTTCAAAAAAATAAAAATCCCCAGGTATGTCACTCGGGGATTTATTTTAATTTTTCTTTACAAAAACCTGTTGTACAGTTTGAAGTTCAGTCTTGTTGAGATGAGATGTTTTCTCAAGCTTTGCTAAGAAAAAAGCAACCTCTTCTTTGGATGCAGGCGAACCGATATTTTCACATTTATCATCAAAAGAATCGGCCAAAATTTCACCTTTAGGATTTATCATCAGCCAAAAAGGAAGCCCTGCCGTTTCTCCTTTATATTTATTCATTAATTCCTGCCCACCGGGATTTTCTAAATTTTTCTTCTCGCCACGTTCCTGAACATCAATATAAGCCGTCACATAATTCTTATCAAAAAGTGGTTGTGTTGTCGGCAGATTCATATTCTTTTCCATCAGCTTGCACCAGCCACACCAGGAAGCGTGGAATATCAAAAGGACATTTTTATTCTCTGCTTTAGCTTGGCTTAAGGCTTTATTCAGGACTACATCTGCTTTTTCCTGAGCGAAATTCATTTGGATTACAAACAATGCGAAGAGCACCAGAATTTTTGAAATTTTCATTAATTAAATATTTAGTGTAAAACGAATGTAAGGATTATTTCTTTCGGAATAAAATTCATCAATTAGTGGCAAATAAAAAACCCAGCCGAGGCTGGGTAAAAACTAATAACCATGAAAACTCAAATTAAACATGAGAATCGCTTCAATTAGAAACAATAACCACGCCACGAAACTTTAAAGCTTTCATAATTAATGTTATAATTATGTTAAAATTCGAATTATCATTTTCCGCAAACTAAAAAATAACAAAAGTCCCCTTGCATACGCTAGGGGACTTTCTATATTGCGTGACTCGATGAGTCTTATTTTACCTCTTCAAAATCGGCGTCTTGAACATCTTCTGCTCCGTTTGCACTTCCTTGAGACTGTCCTGCATCAGCACCTTGAGCCTGTTGACCTTGTGCATACATTTCTTCAGATGCTGCCATCCAAGCTGCATCAAGAGCTTCGGTTTTGACTTTCACATCATCTCCGTTTTTAGCTTCGAAAGCGGTTTTCAATTCTGCGTGTGCAGTTTCGATTGCTGCTTTTTTGTCAGCAGACAATTTATCACCGAATTCTTTCAATTGCTTTTCAGTTTGGAAGATCAATCCATCAGCTTTGTTGAAGATTTCAACTTCTTCTTTTCTCTTGTTATCTGCTGCAGAATTTTCCTGAGCTTCTTTTTTCATTCTTTCGATTTCCTCATCAGAAAGACCAGAAGATGCCTGAATTTTGATAGACTGCTCTTTACCTGTTCCTTTATCTTTAGCAGAAACGCTCAAGATACCATTTGCATCGATATCGAAAGTTACTTCGATCTGAGGAACTCCTCTTTGTGCTGGTGGAATATCTGTTAAATCAAATCTACCAATCTCTTTGTTATCGTTGAACATAGGTCTCTCACCTTGTCCTACTCTGATACTTACTGCAGGCTGATTGTCAGACGCTGTAGAGAAAACCTCAGATTTTTTAGTTGGGATCGTAGTGTTCGCTTCAATTAATTTAGTAAAAACAGAACCCATAGTTTCGATACCTAAAGAAAGTGGCGTAACGTCTAACAAAAGAACGTCTGTAACATCTCCCGTTAAAACTCCACCTTGGATAGCTGCTCCGATAGCAACAACCTCATCCGGGTTAACACCTTTTGAAGGTTTTTTACCGAAGAATTTCTCAACTTCTTCCTGAATGATCGGGATTCTTGTAGAACCACCTACCAAGATTACCTCGTCGATATCTGAGATAGAAAGACCTGCATCAGAAAGCGCTTTTTTACAAGGCTCCATAGAACGTCTTACCAAGTCAGCAGATAATTGCTCGAATTTAGCTTTAGTCAAAGTCTTAACCAAGTGTTTAGGACCTGAAGCTGTAGCTGTGATATAAGGAAGGTTGATTTCAGTTTGAGGAGAAGAAGACAACTCGATTTTAGCTTTTTCAGCTGCTTCTTTCAATCTTTGTAATGCGATTGCATCAGATTTTAAGTCAACACCTTCTTCAGCTTTGAATTCGTCTGCCATCCAATTGATAATTACATCATCAAAATCATCACCTCCTAAGTGCGTATCTCCGTTTGTAGACAATACTTCGAAAACGCCGTCTCCTAAATCAAGGATAGAAACGTCAAAAGTACCACCACCTAAATCATAAACTGCAATTTTTTGGTCTTTGTGAGACTTATCCATTCCATAAGCCAAAGCTGCTGCTGTAGGCTCATTGATGATTCTTTCTACTTTAAGACCAGCGATTTCTCCTGCTTCTTTAGTAGCTTGTCTCTGAGCATCATTAAAGTAAGCCGGAACAGTGATTACCGCTCTTGTTACTTCCTGTCCAAGATAATCTTCAGCAGTTTTCTTCATTTTCTGAAGCGTCATTGCAGAAATTTCCTGTGGTGTATATTCTCTGTCGTCAATTTTTACTTTTACAGTATCGTTTGGTCCAGCAACTACTTCATAAGGTACTCTAGAAATCTCCTGAGCATCTTCTTTGAAGTGAGTCCCGATAAATCTTTTGATTGAATAAACCGTTTTCTTTGGATTGGTTACAGCTTGTCTTTTTGCAGGGTCACCTACTTTTCTCTCACCATCTTCTGTGAATGCCACGATAGATGGCGTAGTTCTTTTACCTTCTGCGTTAGGGATAACTACAGCATCTTTACCTTCCATTACTGCTACGCAAGAGTTGGTAGTACCTAAGTCAATTCCGATTATTTTACTCATTTTTATATGTTATTTTTTGTTATTATTAATGATTACAATCTGCAATTCTCAATATCTGTACCACGACATAAAAAGTGACAAATTGTCATTAATAAAAAAACTCCGTACTAGACGGAGTTTCGTTTAAGTCAAATTTTAGTTAGTTTAGTTCTTGATAAACTTCATTGACTTGATGAAGTTACCATTGTCATAAGTTCTCACATAATAAGTTCCGACAGGAAGGTTTTTCACATCAATTTTGTCCGTTTCATTTTTGATATTAGCTCTTTTCACCAATCTTCCATCATTACCAAAAATTTCCACTTCATTGATTTTCACCAAAGGCGAAGCAATTGAAATATAATTAACTGCAGGGTTTGGAAAAATATTAATCGAGTTTGATTTCTCTACATCATCAACACCCATAGTTGATGAGCAAGCGTTAGAATTCAATAAACTAGCTCTTGGTCCTACCATTGTATTCTGAGCGATTGTTTTTTGTCCGTTTGTAAAAAATGCCATCTGATTATCTTGTACGTAATCCATATAATTCATAAACATTGCACCATTGTTTGTCGAAATACAGGTATAAATATTTACGTTGGTTGGTTTCGTAAAGTGTGGATAATAAGTAGCAGGCGTATCAGCACAGAAATCATCCCAACCCGTTTTACCACAATTACTTTTTACTGGAGAATTACCATAATCTTCCACAGAACCCCAAGGATGTTCCAGTCCGAAATAATGGCCAATCTCGTGCGTTGCAGTCCTACCTTTGTTGTAAGGATAAACAACTGTTCCTGTAGTTCCAAACTGTTTATATCCGATAGCAAGCCCATCGTAAGCAGCACCAGCAGAATCCGGAAGGTAAGCCCAACCTAAATAATCTGCTGACATATTACCAACCCAAATATTAAGATACTTTGTAGGATCCCAAGCTACCAAACCCGAAGTTTTGTAATAATTGTCATCAAAATTGAAATTTGCCGTTACAGATTTTCTTTCGATTCCTGTAGTCGCAGAACCATCTGGTTTTTTGGTCGCCATACAAAAAGCCAATTCCATATCAGCTGCGTTTCCCTGGAAGTAAGAAGGAACAACTGTATTGAAATCTACATTGAGTTTTCTGAAATCGTCATTCAACACTTTGATTTGAGAAGCAATCTGAGCTTCAGATATATTCATAGCAGTAGAGGAATATAAAACATGCACAACAACGGGAATGGTTACAACACCTGCTCTTCTAGAACTTGCATAGTCATTGTGAACCAAATAATCTTTCAGAGCTTCTCTGTTTGCTTTCGCTTGTGGATTAGCAGCGTAAAATTCTGCCATCTTCTTATCCGTTCCACAAGTTCTTTGTCCGTAAGCACTCAAGCTTAGAACGCTTACTAATGTTAATAGAATTTTCTTCATATTTATATTTTTTTTAATAAAAGGGAAGCAAATGTATTAAATTTTTCAAAACAACAAGATAATTTTATTAAAAATTTAAAATAATATCAAAAAGCAACCTGTACAAAGCATTTATACTCAATTTAAAATTTAATTGACATTCTCGAAACATTAGTAAGCTCATTAAGATTGTAGTTTTCGAACCCAAATTAATACAATGAATTTTACTAATTTTGAGATAATCAAAAACCCGATAATGCCACAAGAATTTAATCCGCGTGACGTCACTTGGCTCGGTTTCAACGCCAGAGTTTTACAGGAAGCAATGGACAAAAGTGTTCCGATACATCTCAGAATTCGTTTTCTAGGAATTTTTTCTAATAATTTGGATGAGTTTTTCCGCGTGAGAGTTGCAGGATTGAAACGTGCAATGGACTTTAAACAAAAACTTCTTGCCGAATCTTTCTACGATGCACCTTCCAAAATTCTTCAAAAAATCAATAAATTGGTTATCCATCAGCAGGAAGATTTTGACAAAACATGGAAAGATGTTCAGCGCGAAATGGCAAAAGAAAAGGTTTTTATCAAAGATTATAAACATCTGACAGCAGAGCAAAAAGAATTTGTTGTCAAATATTTTGATGAAGAAGTGGAGAGTAATGTCATCCCGATTTTGCTTCACGACAATAAACCCATGCCTTACCTTCGGGAAAAAAGTCTTTTCATTGGTGTGGCAATGCGAAGAAAAGAATGGCAATACGAAAGTCAATATGCGATTATTGAACTTCCTGTAACCGCTAACGGGAGATTTGTTCTTTTGCCGACAGAAGACAAAGAACAAAAAGATGTGATGCTTTTGGAAGACGTAATTATCTATAATCTTCCGCATATTTTCTCCTATTTTGGTTATGACGAGTATACGGCACATTGTTTCAAAGTGACAAAAGATGCAGAATTTGACTTGGATAACGACATCAAAACAACCTTAGCAGATAAAATCGAAAAAGGAATTAAAAGCCGACGAAAAGGAAAACCGACACGTTTTGTCTTCGATAAAGAAATTGATAAAGCTCTGCTGGAATTTCTCATCAAGAAATTAAGCTTAAGCAAAAAAGACAGTATTATTCCGGGACAGAAAATTCATAATTTCAGGCATTTTATGGATTTTCCTGATGTGTTCAAGGCTTATCAGAAACCTGTAGAAAGGACAACTTTCATCCACCCCGAATTTGCTAAAAAACAGAGAGTGACGGATGTGATCATCAAGAAAGATGTGTTACTGACTTTTCCTTACCATTCTTATGACTCTGTCATTGACCTATTGAGAGAAGCAGCGATGGATCCTGATGTGAAATCAATCCAAATTACGGCGTACAGACTGGCATCGAGTTCCAAAATCGCCAATGCTTTGATTAATGCTGTTCGAAATGGTAAAGAAGTAACGGTAATGCTGGAACTGAGGGCGAGGTTCGATGAAGAGTCTAATCTTTGGTGGAAGGACAGATTCGAGCTGGAAGGTGTAAAAGTTCTTCTCGGAATTCCGAATAAAAAAGTCCACGCCAAATTATGCATCATCAAGAAAAGAGTGAATAACCGAACCATCCAATACGGTTTTGTCAGCACAGGAAACTTCAACGAAAAGACGGCAAAAATCTATGGTGACCATTTGTTAATGACTTCCAACAGAGCAATAATGGCAGACATCAACAAAGTTTTTCTTGCCCTTAACAAACCAAAAGCAGACCCAACCATCGCTTTAAAAAGTTGTAAAACCTTGATGGTTTGTCCGGTTTTTATGAGAGAAAAAATCATCGCTCACATCGATAAAGAAATAGAAGAAGCCAAAGCTGGCAGAAAAGCAGAAATGATTGTCAAAGTTAATTCCCTGAGTGATAAAACTTTGATTTTGAAACTTTATGAAGCTGCACAAGCCGGTGTGAATACCAAAATGATTGTCCGAGGCATCTATTGTGCTGTGAATCAGAAAGAATTCAAGAAGAAAATCTATGCGATAAGTATTGTTGACGAATATCTGGAACACGCCCGAGTGATGTATTTTTATAACAAAGGTGCGGAAAATATGTACATCTCTTCTGCCGATTGGATGACCCGAAATCTGGACTACAGAATAGAAGCTGCCACTCCGGTTTTGCAAAAAAACCTGAAAAAAGAACTGAAAACCCTGCTGGATATACAGCTGGAAGACAATGTGAAAGCCAGAATCCTGGACAAAAATATGCGAAACGAATATGTTGAAAGTGATAAAACAGACCAGAAAAGGTCACAAATAGAAACTTATAATTACCTGAAAAACCAGAAATATTAAGAATTTACTTTAAATTTATGCTTTAAAATTCGTCACAAGAAAATGATAATCGCCGCTATAGATATAGGAAGTAATGCCGCAAGACTGCTCATCAATGAAGTAAAAGAGTCTAAAGGAAAAGTAGAATTCACGAAACTGAATCTTCTTAGAATCCCTTTGCGATTAGGCTTCGATGTTTTCAGCAAAGGCGAAATTGGTCCGGAAAGAAAGCAGATGGCCATTAATACAATGAAGATTTTCAGTCAGTTAATGGCAATGTACAAAGTGGAACATTACCGTGCGTGTGCCACAAGTGCAATGCGAGATGCCAAAAATGGTCAGGAAATTATTGACATTGTAAAAGAAGAGGCCGACATCAATATAGAAATCATTTCAGGCGATGAAGAAGCGACTTTGATTTATGAAAATCACGTTGCAGAAGGTCTTGACAAAAACTTCGCCTATCTCTATGTGGATGTTGGCGGCGGTTCTACGGAACTCACTTTCTATGAGAATGATAAGATGAAGTATGAACATTCTTTCAATATTGGAACAATCAGACTGCTAAATGGTTTGGTAACTCCAAATATTTGGGAGGAAATGAAGGAGGAAATTAAAGATAAAATCAAAAGTAAAAACCCGGTTGTAGCCATCGGCTCCGGTGGAAATATCAACAAAATATTTTCTCTCAGCAAAACCAAAGATGGAAAACCAATGCCTGTTTCTGTCATCAAAAAATATCTGAAAGAGATGCAAAATCTTTCCGTAGAAGAAAGAATGCAGCTTTACCAGTTCCGGGAAGACCGCGCAGATGTGATTGTTCCGGCGCTTCAAATCTTCAATAATGTCATGAATTGGGCAGAAATCAAACACATCTACGTCCCAAAAATTTCCGTTGCAGATGGATTGATTCATAATATTTACACAAATCTTATAGACAAAAAATAAGGATATCCAAATTGCAAAATATTGTTCTGAATTCAATTATATTAATAATAATTCTGGATTAATTTTCAATTCAAATCTTCCCGAAAGCACCCATTATTACAAGCTTTATTAAATATTAATTAAACTTGATTTAAAGTACCCGAAGAGGATATTGTTTCATCTTTACGCCAATCTAAATAAAAGTAAAAATGAAAAACAATTACCTTTTCAAAGGTCTATTGCCTATCGCTGCGTTATTTTATAACCCGGCTCAGAGTCAGTCTCTACTCCATTATTGGAACTTCAACAACAATGCTAATGCTGCAAGTATTACAACTCCTACCTCTACTCTAATAAATGGCTCTATTAACGCTAGTTCAACCGGCACAGGAAGTACAGATACGTTTGTTGATTTTGCTGGAGGGACTGGACAAAACTTCAATGTGGATAATCTGAATGCAAGAAACGGCGACGCTTCCGGAACACATTTGAGATATAATTATCCTATTAATGGAACCATCCAATTCAATATCCCAACAACTGGCTATAATAATATAGTTATCAAATTCTCAACAAGAAGGTCTGGTTCCGGTGCAGGGAATCAAGTTTGGACGTACTCTTTGGACGGAACCAATTTTATTGAATATCAAACTGTTGTGTCAAAAGATACTAATCCTGAGTTGATTACTTTTGATTTTTCAGGTGTAGCAGGTGTTGCCAACAATCCTAATTTCAAGCTCAAAGTTCAGTTTACTCAAGGCGCCGGCGGTGCTGTTGGAAATAACAGATTTGACAATTTCACAGTGGATGGAAATAACATCGGTGGAACTGATACAACAGCACCGACCGTAACTTATTCTCCTGCAAACAATATCAATAATGCTTCAACAAGTGTTAATCCTACAATCAAATTCAATGAGAATGTAAGATTGATTGACAACTCGCCAATCACTTCTGCGAATGCTCAGAATCTTATTGAATTAAAATTAAATAACGTTTCAGGAAACGTAATTCCATTCACAGCGACATTTGCAGATAATCAAATTACAATTATCCCGACTGCAACTTTAAATCCAAATCAAACTTATTATTTGGCATTGAAACCAAATATGGTTGAAGACGAAAGCGACAATGCTGTAACAACTTCTACTTCTAGTACATTCACAACGGCGGGAACAAGCATTTCATTAGACAAAGCTCTAATTAAAGTTGATGAAAGTGCCGGAACTTTAGCATTCAAAATCAATGTTACGAATCCTTCTACTGCGACAGTTAATTTAATTGCAAAACCAACTTTCGGAACCGCTGACAATAATGACTACACTTTCATTTCCGAGGTTATTAATATTGTTCCCGGAACTTCAACTTATACCGTTAACATTCCAATTATTGATGATTCGAGACAAGAACAGCAGGCTGAATATTTTGTTTTAAGTCTTGAAAATCCTGTTGGTGCAACTATTTCTGGAGATGCATCTTCTACAGTCTATATTATCGATAATGATAAGCCAGCTCCTGCACCATCTAACCAAATCACGTTGAATTACATCGGAAGCTTTGACCCTTCCAGTAACGGCAACAGCTCTACAGAGATTGTAGTTCACGACCCAGCAACCAAGAGATTATTCACGATCAGTTCTTTGACGGATGTTTTTGATATTATTGATTTCTCAAATCCATTAACTCCAACGGTTATCAAAACCGTGGATATGAAGCCTTATGGAGGAATCACAAGTATTGCTGTGAAAAACGGAATCCTAGCTGTAGCGTCACCAAACGGAACAGATGCACAGCAAAATGGCTCGGTTGTTTTCTTTGATATTAATGGAAATTTCCAGAAACAATTGACAGTTGGTGTTTTACCAGATATGGTAACTTTCACACCAGACGGAAACAAAGTAATGACCGCCAACGAAGGCGAGCCAAATGATGCTTACACTGTTGACCCAGAAGGTTCTATCAGTATTATTGATATTTCAACAGGAATTGCAAATATTTCTCAGTCTAATGTAACAACACTTTCTTTCCAAGGTTATAATGCTCAGGAAGCTGCCTTCATCGCATCTGGTGGAAGAAAAGTAAAATCTACGAGTACACTAGCTCAAGATCTTGAACCGGAATATATCGCTATCAGTTCAGACAGCCAAAAAGCCTGGGTTTCTTGTCAGGAAAACAACGGAATCATCGAGGTCGACCTTACGACCAATACTTTAGGAAACATCTGGGGATTAGGCAAAAAAGATATGAGTCTTCCAGGAAATGGCTTCGATGCTTCTGATAATAACGGTGAAGTTTTGATTGCGAACTGGCCTGTAAAAGCTTATTATAATCCGGATGCAATGGCTTCCTTTAAAATCGGAAACACCAATTATCTGGTAACTGCGAATGAAGGAGACGAAAAAGATTTAGGTGGATTCAGTGAGAGAACGACAGTTGGTGCTAATGGCTATGTTTTAAATCCAAATAATTTCCCTAACTCTTCCATCTTGAAAGCTTCTCACAACTTAGGGAGATTCCGCGTAACAAATGTGAATGGAAACACAGATTCGAACTCAGACTTTGAAGAAATCCACGCTTTAGGAGCAAGGTCTTTCTCTATCTTCAATGCGGATACAAAACAAATCGTTTATGACAGTGGCGATCAGTTCGAAAGATATATCGCAGCCCATCATCCTTTGATTTTCAATGCAGATAACGAAGCAAATGGCGCTAAAGTAAGAAGCCGTGCAAAAGGTCCTGAACCAGAGGGTGTGACATTAGGAACGATATCAGGGCAAACTTTCGCTTTCATCACTTTGGAAAGAACCGGCGGTGTAATGGTTTATAACGTAACAGACCCAAATAATGTAACCTTTACAGATTACAAACACTCCAGAATGACTTCTGCTTATGGAGGCGACAATGGTCCGGAAGGCATCACCTATATTGCTCCTGAAAACTCAGGGACAGGAAAGGGTTATGTTGTGATTGCAAACGAAATCAGCGGAACTTTATCGATGTACGAAGTAGCGCTTTCACCAACTTTAGCAGCAGGCAATGTTAAAAATGAAAAAACAACATTCAACATCTTCCCGAATCCGGTTAATAAAGGAAATATCTTGTATTTCAACAGAGTTCAAAGCTATGAGTTGTATGATATGTCAGGAAAAATGTTATCCAAAGAAAGTAATGCTTTAACTATTGATACTTCCAAACTTTCAACAGGTGTCTATCTAGTAAAAACTTCTGAAGGCGAAACGAAGAGAGTCATTGTAAAATAATTTTTTTTTCTTCTTTTTTAATTTTTTAGCCTCAGATTTTTCTGGGGCTTTTTATTGAGATCAAATTGAAAATATCATAATTATCCTACATCAATGCGAACCAAAATGTGAAGTCGTAAATTTGTTTCATTAAAAAATTGAGACTATTATGGAATTAGGAATTGGGATGTTTGGAGATGTTGCTCTAGACACGAAAACCGGAAAATATAGAGATGCAAGCGTAAAACTTAACGAAATCCTTGAGCAGGTAAAACTAATGGACCAAACCGGTCTGGATGTTTTTGCAATGGGCGAACATCACCGTGCAGATTATGCCGTATCTTCTCCCGAGATTCTTTTGGCAGCTGCTGCAAGTATTACTGACAATATAAAATTAGCAAGTGGTGTAACGGTTCTAAGTTCTTCAGAACCTGTAAAAGTTTATGAAGATTTTTCGATGATTGATTTGATTTCAAAAGGTCGTGCAGAAATCTTTGTTGGAAGAGGAAGCTTTATCGAGTCGTTTCCTTTGTACGGCTACGATTTGTCAGATTACAATCAGCTTTTTGAGGAAAAACTGGATTTATTATTGAAAATCAACAACGAAGAAAACGTCAGCTGGAGCGGTATTTTGAGAAGACCAATGGAAAACCAAACCGTTTATCCAAGAGCTTTCAACAACGGTGTATTACCGATTTGGGTTGCGGTTGGTGGAACTCCCGAATCTGTTCTAAGAGCAGCGAAGCTGGGCTTACCATTAATTGTCGCAATCATTGGTGGAATGCCAAGACAATTCAAAAACCTCATCGAATTTTACAAGCAGGAATATCTGAGAGCCGGACACGACGAAAGCAAAATGCAGATTGCCATCCATTCTCACACTTTTGTGAGCGATGACCAGAAGGATATTGATCAATATTTCTTCAACTACAAATCTCAGATGGACAGAATCGGCAGAACCCGTGGTTGGGCACCTTACACCAAAGAGCAATACGAGGGCGGAAGAAGCAAAGACGGTGCTTTGTTTATTGGAACTGCTAACGAGGTTGCGGACAAAATCAACGAGATGAAAGAGCTATTTGGCTTGACAAGGTTCATCGGACATATGGATGTTGGCGATCCGGCGCACGACGTGATGATGAATTCTATCCAGCTGTTTGGTGAGAAAGTGGCTCCAATAGTAAGATAAAACAATATGACTTTTTAAATAAAACCCTTTCAGGATTTCAATTTCTGAAGGGGTTTTTTATTGTTTTTTAATTAAAATTTTTACCCTTTGGCAAGTCCTATGGATAGAGCGTTTGCAGAGGTCATTAAAAAGGTCTTGATGTTTTAGTCAAAAGGTCTTGATGTTTTTGATAAAACGTCTTGACCTTTTTTATTAATACTTAAAATAATTAATTTAATCAAAGCTCCATCCTTTGTCTATGCTTACAACTTTTTTCTTTTCATCAAAGTGTATTATAGACCTGTACCAAGCAAAATCTCCATCTTTATTATTTACAGATAACTTTCCATCCATTGTGTACCAATATTCTGCTCTGTTATTTATAGAATCTATATTCTTTTGTAAAGGCTGGCCAATCATCCTTCCAACTTCATCTACAGTTTGTCCAATCTTTACTAATTCAAATTTTTCAGGTGAATATTGAGATGCAAATTGGGTATCTATATATGGGGAAAATATATTTTTTCCCTCTACAGTTAACGCTCCTCCTAACATAAATGTTATAAAAACGGATGAAAACAGCAAGATGGATGCTAATACTTTGTAAAATATCCTCATCATTAGAAAATAATTGGTTGAAAATAAAACGTTAAATAGCCGAGAATCATTATCAAGGAGCTTATGCCAAAAGAGTATTTTAAGCTTTCAATAAAAGCATTTCTATGATTGCTTCTAGACAATGCAAAGACCATAAAAGAAATGCTTAATCCACAAATCAAGTTAGTTAGAAAAACTAATAGCAAAAGTTTAGAAGAATCTCCAGAATGAGTAACAATTGTCAGACAAACAATGAAAAGCAAAAGAGATAATGAAAATAGAATCAGGTTTTTCATTAATTTAAGTTTTAATGGTTAAGTTATATTAACTCAAACTATTTTAACTCAAATTTATTTCCTTGATAAACAAAAGCTTCTGAATCTTCAGGAATATAATTGATTTTAAAGTCTTTAATTCTTCCCGAAGTCAAATATGGATTTATGACGAAGTCCCGAATCTTGTCTTCGTTCTTACTTTCTTTCATCCAAAATATTGCGTGGTCTTTATTTTTAACGATTACAATTTTCTCTTTATAAAAGTTGTAAACAAACATTTCTTCTTTGTTATAATTAAAAATATTGAATGAAATTCTTACTGCGAAAAATGCCAGAAAACAAAAACAAAACCTCAACAGATTCTTCGGATTTAAAATGTCTTTGATTAAAAATTTAAGAAAATAAATAGCCACAAGAAGAATACTTAATTCTAAAATATTGAGCGAAATATTTTTATTCATTAAAGATTCGAAACCGGAAAACCAATGAATCAGTTTTAAAATAAATTGGACAAAAATATCAAAACCTTTGTATAAAAACGGAATATTACTGAACCCAAAAGCAATCAAAACCACAATTAACAAGGAAGAAACAATAATCAATTCAGACAATGGAATAATCAAAAGATTAGCAATGATTGAAACAAAAGAAAATTGATGAAAATAATAAATCGCCAAAGGCAACGTCGCAATCTGTGCTGCGAAAGTCATTGCAGAGATTTCGTAAAAGAACTTCTCAGCTTTGAACTTTGGTTTTCTGAACAAGTTTTTAATTGGATTCGTCAGCCACCAAATTCCTAAAACAGCAACATAACTCAACTGAAATCCAACATCAAACAATTGATTTGAATCAAAAATCAAAATAATAAAAGCCGATAATGCCAAAGAATGCAACAAATCCGATTTCCGTTGCAGCAAAACCATCATATAATAACACGTAATCATTAGACAGCTTCGCATTACGGAACTTCCATAATCTATGAAAATAGCGAAAGTCCAAATCAAAAGAATGCTCAGAACAATCGAAATTTTTCTAAATTTCACAGGAAGAATTTGGTTCAAAATCAAAAGTGTTATCCAGAAAATAATGACCATATGCGAACCAGAAATCGCTAAAAGATGAACCAATCCGGTTTGATTAAAGTCTTTGACCGTTTCAGCATCCATTTCAGTTCTGTCAGCGAGAATAATTCCTTTCAGAAACTCCTGAATCTTCGGAGACAAAGAAGAATGATTGATTTGATTGAGAACATCCAAACGTTTTTGTTTGATTTTATCTTTAAAATCCGTTGATTTCTTTTCGGTTTTTAGGATGTCATTCGGAAGGTAGGCTTGAAAATAAACTTCTTGTCTTGCCAGATATTTTTTGTAATCGAACTGAAAATCATTCTTGATTTCTTCTGGATGATGAATGTAAACTTCGGCTTTATAATAATTTTCAAAGTCTAAAGCTTCAACATCTTTTGGAATACTAATAACGGTTTTAAAAGGAAAATTTTCTTTTTGCTTTAAATCAGAAACTTCAAGAACCTCAACATAATATTTCCTATTCTTATCATTAGAATTAAGCTTTTTATCTAATTGAAAAACAATCGTTTCTTTTTCTTTTAAAGTTGGAAGTTTTGGTTGTTGGGAATTCTGAAAATGGACAAACATCCCAATCGAAAAAAAGAAAAATCCTAAACAGTAATATTTGATACGTTGGAAAAACGCATTCCTAATTAATATAGAAAGAAGAGAGGCAGATGAAGTTATCAGAAAAGAAAAGATAAAAATCTGACTCACCATCAGGTAGTCTTGAAACAGAATTCCAAGAATGAAACATAGCAGCAATATTAATAATGGCTGTTTTTTCATTGAAGTTCATTTGTGTCTTATGTGTTTATGAGAGGCTTCGACTCCGCTCAGCCTGACATTCTACAAGTTCAATATAACAACTTTAGTATTAGAGTTGTTACACCGAGCCAAGTCGAAGTATCCTAGAATAAAGATAAGAAATAAAATAGAAAGTTTGTCATTCCGTAGGAATCTCTATGAGAATTGATAAAAAGAATTTAGATTCCTATGGAATGACAAATATTGTGGTAAAATATCTTTAAATATTAATTAAGATTTCAAAATATCATCGATAATTTTCAAATGATGATTGGTATGAAGTCCTAAAAATTTGAGTGCTGTTTTTTTATCGAGGTCGCCAAGAAAAGGATGCGTGATATAGGATTTTGAAGGTAGATTTTTCACAGTTTCCAATCTCTGTTTCGCCAGATTAAAAAGCTTTTCGATACTTTCTTTGGTCGACGTTTCTAATGGAATAAATTGCTTCGGAGACTTGATTTTCCCTCTCGGAATCAGTCCGAAATTGAGAAATATAAACTTTTTGATACTGAATTTTGGTTTGTAATTGTCCGGATTGGTCATCGTTAAACCTTTCAGACTTGCATTCAGGATTAATAAAGAATGTTCCAGATGCCAGCCAATCGATGCTTTGGAAACTTTTAAATTTTCTTTATCAATTTCAGGAAGCAACGATTCTATTTTTTGCAATAATCTTTCCAATGCCATTATTTCAGATTTACAATAATTTCAGCGGCATTTTGACTGGCGCCGCTTCCTCCAAGTTTGGTTCTTAGAACTTCGTAATTATTCAGAACTTCGTCTCTTTTATTCGTGTTGAGAATTTTATTAAGTTCTTCAACGAGATTTTTAGTATTCAGTTCGTTTTGAATTAATTCTGTCACAACTTCTTTGTCCATAATGAGATTGACGAGAGAAATATATTTGATATTCTTGATTAATCGTTTTCCTATTTCATAGGAGATTCGGCTACCTTTGTAGCAAACCACTTCGGGAATATTGAGCAAAGCCGTTTCTAAAGTTGCCGTTCCAGAAGTTACCAAAGCCGCTTTGGAACATCTGAGTAAATCATAAGTTCTATTGGAAACGAAATGGACATCGGCATCCACAAATTGCTCATAAAAATCTTTGTCAAGACTTGGTGCGCCGGCAATCACAAATTGAAAATCCGCAAAATCATTTCTCACGGACAGCATCGTTTCCAACATTTTGGAGACTTCCTGTTTTCTGGAACCTGGCAGAAGTGCAATGATTTCTTTATCGTTAAGATGATTCTCTTTTTTGAATTTCTGAGTATCAATTGGCGGTAAACCTTCGATTGCATCAAGAAGCGGATGTCCAACAAAATGAGCCTCGACCTGATGTTTTTTGTAAAAATCTTTCTCGAAAGGAAGAATCACGAGCATCTCATCCACATATTTTTTAATTGTTTCTACACGACCTTCTTTCCAAGCCCAAAGTTGTGGCGAAATATAATAAACAACCTTAATTCCCAATTCTTTAGCAAACTTCGCAATTCTCAAATTGAAGCCCGGATAATCAACTAAAATCAAAACATCAGGTTTATTTTCCTGAATGTCTTTTTTACAGAATTTGATATTGTTGAGAATGGTTCTAAGATTCTGAACGACTTCCAGAAAACCCATAAAAGCCAAATCACGGTAATGTTTAACCAGAGTTCCGCCTTGTTTCTGCATCAGGTCACCGCCCCAAAATCGAAAATCTGCGTTTTGGTCTTTTTGTCTGATGGCTTTCATTAAGTTGGAAGCGTGCAAATCGCCGGAAGCTTCTCCTGCTATTATGTAATATTTCAAGGTTTCTGGGTTTTAGATTTTGAAAGTCTTTTCGATAGATAAATCTAAAGAAGTTTTCCATTCAAAATAGTTAACTTTGAACAAAATTAAAGCTTTTTGATCTATTAGGCTTGGGAAAGTTCTAATCTGGAAAAATTTGTTTTACAGACTAGTGCCTAGCCCCGATAGTAACGGCATCCTTTTTTGTCTTTTGGAAATGTTCTAGTAATGACAAACTGCCGAAGACAAAAAAGATATAGTGGATAGCGGGATTAAGCTCCTAAAACAATGATATTAAAATGGAAGAAATTAAAAATAAAGTTGCGGAAAGTGGATTGGTGAATTTTGATATTTCTGACCTTGTTCCGAAGGGGAAAAGATTGGGAATTGATATCAAGGATTTTCTTTGGGAAGGCATGATTCTGAAAGAAAAAGATTTCCGTGAGAAAATCAAAAACATTGATACTGAGATTTACAAAGACGCTTATGTTTACATCTATTGTTCTGAGGATGTGATTATTCCATTGTGGGCTTACTTTCTGATTACGTCCAAAATTACAGATGTTGCGAAGAAAATTGTTTTTGGAAATCGAGAAGATTTGGAAGTTTTGTTGATGCATAATGCTATCCACACTTATGATTTTTCTGAGATGCGAGACAAACGTGTTCTAGTAAAAGGCTGCAGCGATGAGATGATTCCGAACAATGCGTATGTAGAATTGGTTGAGCAACTGAAACCGCTTGTAAAATCTTTGATGTTTGGGGAAGCTTGCAGTAATGTTCCGATTTTTAAAAACTAAATCTGGATGAAGAATCTTTACCGAATTTTCTTTTTTTCTTTTCTATTTTTACTTTATTTGTATTTTAGCTTTTCAAAAGTTCCTTTTGGGGATGCTTTAGGATTTGTAAACCTAGCAGAAATTAATAAATTTACAAATGACACTACTGTTTTTGGTAAGTTTCTTTATACTAATTTTTTGATTGGATTTAAGCAGATTTTCAATCTAGATTCTATTCCTGCAGTCAGGTATTTTAACTTGATCTTTTCGGTTTTAACTTTAGCTATTATTTTTTCAATTATTAACCTAAAGTTTAAGCAGGAAATCTATGCTTATCTCGGAACACTAATTTTTGCTTTTGGCTTTACATTTTGGAAACAGACAGAAATTATTGAAGTTTATACCTTTAATAGTTTTTGGATTGCACTTTACATTTATTTTTCTATTAAATTTTTAGAATTTAAGAAGGAGAAATATCTTTTCTACTTAAGTTTTGTTTTAGGATTATCTTTTTGGGCTCACGCTCAGAACATCATGCTAATTCCAGGATGGCTTATCTTAAACTTTTATGCTTATAGAAAATTTAAAATCAATATTTTATCCAGTATAATAATTTTTTTAGCCTTTGCTTTTGGACCATATTTCTTAGCTTTTATTAATGGTTATGATACTTCAAAAGTTTACGGTTCTGGCAATTCTGATTGGGTTACAGGAAGTGTTAACAAAGGAATTTCTGGATTTGCTAAAAATATTGCAGTTGCTTTTGGGTATTTGGTTTACAATTTTTGGCTTTTCGTCATTCCAGGAGTTTTAGTTATTTTTAAAAAATTGAAAACTATAAAATATTTTAAAAATCAATTTTATTTAATTAGTTTTTTAATTCCTTTTGGATTTGCAACCATCTACAATGTGTCCGACAATTATGTTTTCTTTTTGAATGCTTATTTGTTCTTTTTACTTTTTATCATAGAAGGAATAATTAATATCAGAAATCATAAACAAAACTTATATAAGATTATTTCATTATCTGTTTTAGTTACTCCTTTTTTCTATTTATTAAGCTTTGTTATTGTTTCAAAAATTCCTCAAGGTCAAAACTTTGAAAAAGAAAAATCTTTTAAAGGTGGTTTATCATATTATCTTTTACCGTGGATGAATGAGAATATTGGCGTTTTAGAATATTATCTTAATGACAAAACACCTGCTGATACATCGGATTTTATGTATAACAACTGTCAGGAATTTTTAAAACTCAGAAAAGGAAAAAATTCTTTGGAGGAAATCAAAAACTTTTAGTCTTATTGTTTATCTTTACTAACAACATTTTTAAAAACATAAATTATGAGTCTATTAGACCTTATCACAGGAAGCGCTGGTAATCAAGTCGCTGAACAGGCTGAAAACAAATTCGGAATCAGCAAAAATCAAATCATTGCATTATTGGTTGTAGCAGCACCTTTGGTGATTAGCTATTTGAAAAAGAAATCAGAAAACGCCGAAGAAGCAGACAAGCTGAATGCAACCCTAGACAAACATCACGATGGAAGCATCTTGAATAATCCAGCTCAGGCACTTGAAAGAGAATCTGAAGGAAACTCAATCCTTGACCATATTTTTGGCGGAAACAAAGCCAACGTAGAAAATCAATTATCAGCAAATACAGGAATCTCTATGGACAAAATCGGACCGGTTTTAGCAACTTTGGCACCTGTGATTATGGGTTATATCGGTCAGCAAAAGCAAGCCAACAATGTCAATTCCGGAGGAGGATTAGGAGATTTGTTAGGCGGAATTCTTGGCGGTTCTGCTCAGGAAGCTCAGGCATCCAACAATCCTTTGAGTGATATTTTAGGAAGCGTTATCGGCGGAGCAACGCAATCTTCTGGCGGCGGTTTGGGAGATATTATAGGCAATGTTCTTGGCGGTGGAAACCAACAGCAACAATCTCAACAAGGCGGATTGGGTGGACTGCTGGGAAGCATTTTTGGAAAATAATTCCACATTTAAAATATAAAAGCCGAAGATTATTCTTCGGCTTTTTTTGTTCGTTTTACTTTTGGCTTTTCTTCTGTTTCTTCTGCTTTTTCAGCTTTTTCAGCTTTTGGTTTTGCTGTTTTCGGCTTTGGTTCAGCTTTTACTTTGGTCGGTTTTTCTGTTACAGCTATTGGTTGAGAGGATTTTCTCGGTCTCGTTTTGCCATAGCTTCCACGTACTCTTTTGCCTCTGGTGGATTTTTGGTCACCTTTTCCCATAATAATTAAGTATTTGATTATTACGAATTTATGAATTAATTTTTAATTATCCAACATTTTGGGCGTATCCCTCGCCAGCGCTCATCCAGCCTCTCGGGTCGGGCTATCCGTTCCTATCTTTTCCTGTTCAGAGAACAGAAAAAGGATATCCACTGCTATCCCTTACGCGCTGCGCCAAGATTCAACTTTTGTATATAATTTATTTACACTGTATAATTAATTTATACATTATGTATATATTTTTTATATATCTGTTATCTTTGCATTCGGAAATTAGGCTACTAAAAGTCTAATATCTAAAGTCTAACATCTAACATCTTAAAAAAAATGTTCCGTACACACACAAACGGCGAATTGACGCTGGCAAATCTGAATGAAAAAGTAACACTTTCCGGTTGGGTTCAAACCATTCGTGACAAAGGTTTTATGATTTGGGTCGATTTGCGAGACCGTTACGGAATTACACAATTGGTTTTGGACGAAGAAAGAAGTTCAACAGAACTATTGGAATCGGCTAAGAAATTAGGTCGCGAATTTGTGATTCAGGTGGAAGGAATTGTTATCGAACGTGCTTCCAAAAATCCCAAAATCCCAACTGGCGACATCGAAATTTTGGTTTCTGATTTAAAAATATTAAATGCATCTGAACTTCCTCCTTTCACTATCGAAGATGAAACCGACGGTGGAGAAGAATTGAGAATGAAATACAGATATCTGGATATCAGAAGAAATCCTGTAAAAGACAAACTGATTTTCCGTCACAAGATGGCGCAGAAAGTTAGAAACTATCTTTCAGACTCTGGTTTCATTGAGGTTGAAACACCCGTTTTGATTAAGTCAACTCCCGAAGGTGCGAGAGATTTCGTAGTTCCAAGCAGAATGAATCCCGGACAGTTTTACGCTTTGCCACAATCGCCACAAACTTTCAAACAATTGTTGATGGTTGGCGGAATGGACAGATATTTCCAAATCGTGAAATGTTTCCGTGACGAAGATCTGCGTGCTGACAGACAACCGGAATTCACACAAATCGATTGCGAAATGGCGTTCGTAGAACAAGAAGACATTATGAATGTTTTCGAAGGAATGACCAAAACATTATTGAAAGACATCACAGGAAAAGAGTTTGGAGATTTCCCTAGAATGACTTTTGCCGATGCAATGCAGAAATATGGAAACGACAAACCGGACATCCGTTTCGGAATGGAATTCGTGGAACTGAATGAATTGGTTAAAGGAAAAGATTTCAAAATATTTGATGATTCAGAACTGGTTGTCGGGATTAATGTTGAAGGAATTGCTGATTACACCAGAAAACAAATCGATGAATTAATTGATTGGGTAAAACGTCCTCAAATCGGAGCTACAGGAATGGTTTGGATTAAATTCCAAAATGACGGTGTTGTAACTTCATCAGTTAACAAATTCTATTCTGAAGAAGATTTGCAGCGTGTCGCTGAAACATTTAATTCAAAACCTGGCGACTTAATGCTAATTATGAGTGGAAATGCTGATAAAGTTAGAACGCAGCTTTCAGCCTTGAGAATGGAATTAGGAAATCGTCTTGGATTGAGAAAAGGAAACGAATTTGCACCACTTTGGGTTGTAGATTTCCCATTGTTGGAATTTGACGAAGAAAGCGGAAGATACCACGCAATGCACCATCCATTCACTTCTCCAAAAACCGAAGATTTCCATCTTTTGGAAACCGAGCCAGGAAAAGCTAGAGCCAACGCTTATGATTTGGTTTTGAACGGAAACGAAATCGGTGGTGGTTCTATCAGAATTTTTGATAAAGATTTACAGTCAAGAATGTTTGACTTGCTTGGTTTTTCAAAAGAAGAGGCAGAAGCGCAGTTCGGTTTCTTAATGAATGCTTTCAAATATGGCGCTCCGCCTCACGGAGGTTTAGCTTTCGGATTCGATAGATTGGTTGCCATCTTGGACGGAAACGAAGTGATTAGAGATTACATCGCATTCCCGAAAAACAATTCAGGAAGAGATGTGATGATTGACGCACCAGCGCCGATTCATCAGGAACAACTCACAGAGTTAGAATTGAAATTAGATTTAAAATCATAAATTAGAAGCGAGGAAATTTTTTCTCGCTTTTTTATTATGAAAAAACTAATACCAATAATCCTTTTACTTTTTCTAAATCTTTTTAATTGCCAATTTTTAAATGAGCAATATTCAAAAAGTAAAATTTACTCTTTGAAAGACAGCCTTGAAAAAGGTAATAGAAATGCTTTCTATGAAATAGTTCCTTTTCTTGACAGTCATAAAAAACTTGCTGAATTTTTAGGCTATCATTATTTAGAAACTGAAGAACATATTTTGGCAAAACGGGCTATTATTGAAAATTCAATTTTCTTGCCGAAAGAAATAGTAATCGACAGTATTAGTTCAAAACAATTCTCAGAATTTTTAAAGAAAAATAATAGTAAAATAAAATATTCTCAAGAGATACAAGCTTTTTATATTACTTCGATTGACAAAAGAAAGGAATTTGTAGAATTTAGAGAACTTCCAAAGTCAAAATTTGAAAAATTAATTATTAGAAAATCTGAAATCCTAAAAAAAGATTGGGTTAAGAATAAAAACATTGCTTTATTAATTCAGAAAAACAATCCTGAAAGTCTATTAAGAATTTGCGAAGAATTTTACAGAGATAGAGACAAATTTAATAAATACAACAGGGATAAAGATGAAATGTATGATCTGCTAAGAATTTTGATTCGAAAGGATATTGGTTCTATCGGCAGGCATAAATCTTTGTCTTGGGATACTAAAAGTTATAACTTCGACAATAATTCTATTCTTAATTTATTAATTTATTTTTCAAAAAATTATAAAAATTTCACTTGGAATGATTCAGAAAACTACTTTATAAATCAGACTTTAAAATCAGAAAAGACCGATTCAATTTCTGATTTGTTTGAAGATTTACATAATGATAATGAAGCAATTGCATTAGAATCTTTTGTGAAATTATCACAAAGTAACCCTGAAAGAGTGTCCAAATTAGCTGGAGAGAAGGATAAAAATTTTCTTGAAAGAACAAATGACTCAATTCCTATGTTTCCTTTCAGATTCTTAATACAACTTTCTTTATTTACAGAATATTGCAAACAAAATAACATTGATTTTTTAGGAAACCAAAGACTTGATCCGATCATTGAAAAGTTAAGTTCTAAATTATCATTTTCCGAAAGAAGAAAACTTGAAAGTGAATTAATTGACAATCTCAAAATTGAAGATATTACACCTTTAGAATACTGGACTCTTATTTATCAAAAGAAATTAAATCTACAAGAATCTGTCTCTAGAATCCTAGATATCTATTACACCAAAAACTGGAGTAAAATATTAAATGATAATCAACAATTAAAGCTTTATTTGAAAAAATCTTTACTCTTCAGCAGAATTGGTATCAATGGAAATCTTAATTATTATGCCTATAAGTTTATGGGGAATGGTTCTCTAGCAGTTGAAATTTTAAATAATATAAAAACTGAGAATCCTGATTTAGAAAATCAAATTATTCGTATAAAAAAACTTTGCTTACAGAAATTAGAATATCCAATTGATGACAAAAAAATAAGTAACGCAAATTTCAACAGTCAAAAAATAAACATAAAAGATGAAGTCGACAAAATAAGAATTATATCAAAAGATGAAGACGATTTTAGATATAATATTTTGACTTTGTTTTCAAAAATTGGTTATTCACAAATTCCAGAAGCAATAAAATTTGCAGATAAAATCAAATTTGAAAAAGTAAGTTTCCGGGACAAATATTCTTTCTTAGAAAGAGATTTTGGCTTTTTCAATATTGAAAATTGGAATTCTGAGGAAATTAGAAAAGATTTTCTTTCCATTTATCAGTCCCACACTGAAAAGCAACTTTATGAATATTATTTGGATAAAGCTGGAGTCGATTATAAGAATAATGATGGCAGAATAAATTATGATAAAATCTATGAGATTTTAAAATTTAATATTATCTATCCTTATACCGGAAGTAATATCAAAGAAAATGAAGTTGGAGCAATAATCAAAATTTTAGAATTGAATGAAAAAACAAGACTTGGATATCCTGATAAACTTTGTAATTCTGCTGGAATTTACATTTGCACACCAACAGATAGAGCCTGGGAATGGCAAAAATATCTCAATGACAACAAACTTTTAAAACAAGAACATTCTTATATTGTTTCTTTTAATTATGGCTATTATTTAGATAAGGTTGTACAAGACAGATGATGTTTTTCAATCAAAAATGTATTGGAATATCAGGAATATCATCCAAAATATGTTTTCCTTCGATTTTGTCAATCGCTTTTTGAGCTCTTCTCTTGGCAACTGAAACTTTATAATTAAACCATTTTTCCTTGAATAATTTTCTCATTAGATTATCAAAATGTCTTGTAAATACTAGATTTCTGAAACCTCGCCATTTTTCTATTAATTTAGATGGCAATGCTCTTACCGAAATTGAATAACCTTCCGTTTCATATTGAATAAAATGCCACCAGCCAGATGGCATATAAAGTGTTTGTCCTGGTTTGAGAATTGCTTCGTAACCTTTAAGATATTTCAATCCTGGGAATTCTTCTTGGGTTGAAGTTTTAAGATTGGCAATGCTATGAAAATTGTAAGGCAACTTGTAAAGTAAATCAGATTGATTGAGTGGAAACAGCCAAACTCTTTTCACACCTTGATATTGTGTCAAAAAGACGTGTGACATATCGATATCAACGTGATTTCGGGTATTGGAACCTTCGCCTCCGAAAAACATAAATGGGAGCCAATGAAGAACTTTACCTTTTGTAATGTCTTTGTATTGAATATCTTTTTTTAGTTCCGGTTTGATGGTCAGTAGATTAAAAAGAAACAAACGATATTCTGTTGCTTTTTCTGAAATGAGGTCAAGATATTCTGCAAAAGTCATTTTTGCAATCGGTTTACTTGCCGCTCTGTTGAGAGAATGGATTTCCCCGCCATAAACATCCACTTCTTTTTCTCCGGCGATTTCCTTGAAATAATCATAATTCCATTTTTGGAATGCAGCACTCTGAGAATCAACAAAATCCTCGATAATTACAGGAACATTCGGTTTCATATACTGAGAAACGAATTGGTCTGAAGTAATATTTTTGACTTTATCTAATGATTTGAGTTCCATTAAAAACGATTTTAAAGGAACAAATCTATAAAATAATTTTAATTCATACTAAAATAATATGAATTAAAGTTTTCGTATTAAGGCAACTTCGCCACCAAAAATTCAGGAGATAATTTCAAAATCCAATAGATAATTTTCCATTTCCAGTTTGGAACAATTGTGAAAGAATTACCTGCATTTACAATATAGTTCGCAACATAATCCGGTTCCATTATCAAATTTTTGTTAAGTTCTAATCCAGCATTGATTTTAGTATTGATATAACCAATAACCAAAACATTTACAATAATTTTTCTAGAATTCAATTCTTGTCTTAGTCCAGCCAAGTATTGTGTAAAAGCAGATTTTGTACTTCCATAAACGAAATTACTTTTTCGTCCGCGAACACCTGATAACGATGACAAGCCGATAATTCTTTCTAAGTTTTTATTTGATTGGTCTGTCGCAATAATATTCAGAATAGAAACTGCACCAATGTAATTCGTTTTCATCATTTCAAATGTTCCTTCGAAGTTCCTTAAAGCTTCTTGATTTTCCACTAAAAACCCTGCAGAATAAACTACAATATTCGGTTTTACAGGCAATTCATCATAGAAATATTGATGAGAAGAGAAATCTGTGGCATCGAAATATTTAATCTCAAATTTAGATTTATCCAGATGATTTTCATCAGCAAAATTCTGCAGAGATTTTAGATTTCTGGAAGCGAGAATCACGAAATAGCCTTTATCAATGTAAAGTTTGGCGGCTTGTTTTGCAACATCCGAATTGGCACCCAGAATCAGAACAGTTTTATGAGTATTCATTTTACAAAAATATAGAATAGAACACTTCAAAAATCCTTAATTTTGTAATATGTATAATGTTTTAGGAAACTTTTTAACGCTTTCTTCGTTTGGCGAAAGTCACGGAGAAGCTTATGGCGGAATTATCACCAATTTTCCAGCTGGTCTGGAAATCGATTTAGAGAAGATCCAACTCGAACTTGACCGTAGAAAACCGGGACAATCGGCAATCGTTACTCAAAGAAAAGAAAGTGACACTGTTCGATTTTTGTCAGGAATCTTTGACGGAAAATCTACCGGAACACCAATTGGTTTTATCGTAGAAAATGAAAACCAGCGTTCCAAAGATTACGACCATATCGCACAAGCCTATCGTCCAAGTCACGCCGATTATACTTACGACCAAAAATTCGGAATTCGAGATTATCGTGGTGGTGGAAAATCGTCTGCTCGCGAAACTCTGAACTGGGTTGTTGCTGGAGCTTTAGCAAAACAATTTTTACCTGAGATTGAAATCAATGCTTATGTTTCTTCGGTTGGAGAGATTTTCTGTGAGAAGCCTTATCAACATTTAGACTTTTCTAAAACCGAAAGTAATATCGTTCGTTGTCCTGATGAGGAAACTGCTGAAAAAATGATTGAAAGAATCAAGGAAATCAAAAAAGAAGGCAACACGATTGGCGGAACGGTAACTTGTGTTATCAAAAATGTTCCGACCGGATTAGGCGAACCAATTTTCAATAAACTCCACGCAGAATTAGGAAAAGCAATGCTGAATATCAATGCCTGCAAAGGTTTTGAATATGGAAGCGGTTTCTGTGGAGCAAAAATGACAGGAAAGGAGCATAACGACCTTTTCAATCAAGATGGAACAACGCAATCCAATCTTTCTGGCGGAATCCAAGGTGGAATTTCCAATGGAATGGATATCTATTTCCGTGTGGCTTTCAAACCTGTTGCAACAATTCTACGTCCTCAGGAAAGTATCAATAAAGATGGAGAAACTGTAATCGTAGAAGGTAAAGGAAGACACGACCCTTGTGTAGTTCCGAGAGCTGTTCCTATTGTGGAAAGTTTGGCCGCTTTTGTTTTGGCAGATATGTCTTTAATTAATAAAACCAGAAAAATATAATGGACATCAAACAATATTGGGACAACGCTGTTTCTTACACAGAATATCTTCGTGATGCAGGAGAAAGATTAGGAAATCCAAAAGATACGCAAGAAGCTGATTATGCAGAATATTACCGATTAGGAATCCAAAGAATGAACAGAATGACGGAGAAATATCTTCCGAATTCTGAACAGGTTGAAAAATTTGCCGGGAAAAATTTCAAAGGAAAAATATTGATTATTTCTGAATCTTGGTGTGGTGACGCAAGTCAGGTGATTCCGGTTGTTGCGAAGTTTTTTGAACAATTTGAAATCAAAATTTCTTACCGCGACCAAGAACCAAGTTTGATTGACAGTTATTTAACAAACGGCGGAAAGTCCATTCCAATTGTGATTTTCCTTGATGAAGAATTAAACGAAATCGCTCATTGGGGACCGAGACCAAAACACGGAACTGAACTTCTGAATAAACATAAAGCTAATCCAGAAGAATTCACGAAAGACCAATTCTATGTGGAATTGCAGACTTATTATGCAAAAAACAGAGGTTTTGATACAATTGAGGAGCTTTTGGAACTAATTTAATTTAAGCCTAATGAACTTCATTAAAAAAAATATAATCTACGTTATCATCATTGGTGTTGTATCAGCTTTTGCGTTGATAAAACCGCTTCGTGATTTTGTGTCAGAACAGATTGCGATGAGTCCAACTGTGGCAAAAATAAATGATGAAACAACACTTTCCGACGATGTTCTGAACATCGATCTGAAAGGGATTAATACAAGCAGCACCAATCTGAAAAACCTGCGCGGAAAAGTGCTTTTCCTTAATTTTTGGGGAACCTGGTGTCCGCCTTGTAGAACAGAATGGCCAACGATTCAGAAATTGTATGATTTGAAAAAAGACAAACTGGAATTTGCGTTGATTGCAATGCAAGACCAAGAGGAAGATGTGAAGAAATATTTGAAAGAAAATAATTTCACAGTTCCCGTTTACATTGCCGAAAGTCCGCTTGACCCAAAAATTTTGCCTGTTGCTTTTCCTACAACTTATTTGATTGGAAAAGATGGAAGAATTCTTAAAAAAGAAGATAGCTCGATGGATTGGAGCAAGGATTCGGTTTTGGAATTTATTGATAATGTAACGAAATGATAAACCGTTGATTCGCTAAATTGTTAATTTGATGATAAAATTAAAATCCCTGAATCAATGATTCAGGGATTTTTTATATTTAAGAATAATTGAAATTATTTCTTTTTCTCTACTCCAAAAGTTTCTGGAAATCTTGCGATTGTGAAATCTCTAGAGATTGCAGCTTTTTCAAATTTAAGTTTTCCACTCAAAGTTTCTAAAACTACACCATCTTCATTAATAGAGAAAATCGTTCCGTGCATTCCAGAAGTTGTTACTACTTTCGCTCCAGGCTTAAGCGCTTCTTGGAAAGATTTTTCCTGCTTTTGCTTTCTCATTTGTGGACGAATCATCAGGAAATAAAACCCAACGAACATCAATCCAATCATTAATAATGTTGGAGTCATAGACTGTGCTGGAGCTGCAGCTTGTAAAAATATTGTAAGCATAATATTATGGTAAAATGTTAGCTGAGAAAGTTAATCTTACGGGCGCTTTTTCTACGTTTACAAAAGCATCAGCTACTTTGTTAACTGCTCCATCGAAGTTTGTAGAATCAAAATGTAAAGTAATCTTTCCTTTTTTGCCTGGTAAGATTGGTTCTTTTGTAAAATCTGGAACTGTACATCCGCAACCTGGTTTTACGTTAGAAATAATCAATGGGTTAGTCCCTGTATTGGTTACTTCGTAGATATGTTCTACTTTTTCTCCTTTTTTGATGTCACCAAAGTTATGGTCAGTCTCGCTGAATGCAATAGTTGTCAATGGTTTGCTCTGCGCTTCTTTTACCAATGCTGCATCCTCTGGGTTAACAGATTCCTGAGACATTGCTTCAACTACAGTACTTGCTTGAGTTGAATCAGCTCCAGGAATATGGTCTAGTTTGTTTTCTTCTTTTTTGTTACAAGAAAAAGCAAGTGTGCAAAGTGCAGCTACTGCTAATATTTTGATTGATTTCATAATACTAAAAATATATTTTGATTAAATTCGATTTAAATCTTTTGTGTATTTGTCAAGAATTCCGTTGATAAAGATATTGGATTTTTCTGTTCCGTACACTTTGGAAACATCAATATATTCATTAATAATAATTCTTGATGCTGTTAATGGGAAACGATCCAATTCTGTAATGGCAGCCACCAAAATAATTCTGTCAATCAAAGAAATTCTATCTAAATCCCAGTTCAGTAATTTGGATTCCAGTTTCTTTTCTGTCTCCTCCCAATTGTTAAGAGATGATCTTAGAAGTTTTCTAGCAAAATCCTCGTCTTCGTCATCTTTCAGCATTTTGATTAAAGTATGGGAAGCCTCTGACTCCTTCATAAAACCAATTGTCTTCTGAATCATCGAGTTGGCAATATGAAAATCATCTGCCCAGGACATTTCCTTTTCTTCAAATCTTTCGTGTAAATCTGTGTTTTCTGCAATGTATCTCAGGAACAGTTTACCAATGAATTTTTGGTCATCTTCAAACGAAATTTCTTCGTCCTGCATATAATCCTGATAACGCTTTCCTGCTTTGATTCTTTGGAATGTTTTTACCAAAATCTCATCGTTCGGGTCCCAAATCAATTCTTTATGTTTTTCAGAAAAGCTTCTTCTTTCCTCATTGTCTTCTATCTGAAGAAGAATTTGGTTTCTGGTAAATTTTTGATTGGGGTTTTCATCTTCTTTAGTTTTCAGGTATTTGTTTTTCCCGATTTCCATTTGGTCTTCTGCCAAACGTTTTAAACCAACAAGAAAGTTGAGTTCATAAATGTAGAGATGATAGATTTTGTTGATTTCTGAGAACATATTTTTCTCAATAATATCAAACTTAATAGGATTTTGATAGTAAGAATACAAAGATTCTACAACTTTTTCGCGGATTTGTCTTCTTCCCAGCATTTCAAAGAACTTTTAGTGGGTGCAAAGATAAGGAAAATTGTCTCAATCACATAATTCCAATCAAATCGAATGTTGAAAAGCCGAATCACACACAGCCCGAGCTGAGTGGAGCTCATTTTTGCTTGGTAAAACTTTAGCAAAAAATAGCGGGAACGGAGCGCGGAAAAGCTGCCCAAATAAAAATTAATTATCTTTCTCTGAGTCTATTTTTTCAAGTTGCTTAAGGTTCTTGGAAAGTCTTTTCAGGATAATTCCGTAGGCTATTTTGTAGTAGAGCAAAATGAGGATGATACAAACCAAAAGACTGAAAATAACCCCCGTGATCAGGCCCCAAAATGTTGGATTATCTATCTCAATATTTTGTCGTCTAATTGTAAAGATGATAAAACTCGTGAAACTTCCTATGAAAAGGAATAACAAAACGATATTGCTGAAAATAAATAGGTTAACCGATTTTTTGAAATTAATAATGTGAATGATAAATTTCTTGAGATTGGCTTCTACATCTATCTTTTTGTAGTTTTTATAAAAAATGATGACAAAAACTCCAGTAATTACAAGGCTTGCAATCTTAATCCAATAATAAATTTTGTCCAAAGAAAACTCGACTTCGCTCTGGTTTCTAATCTGAAGTTTGTTCAGAATACTGGTGAAATCTGTATGAAAGCTAGTGGAAAATAATGCTATGAAATTGATAATGCCAAAAATGACAAATTCGGCTACACTGATCCACAGAATATATTTAACATAATTTCTGGATTTTTTATTGAGCATAACCTCAATCTCATCCTGATTGTAGTCATCAGAAATGACTTGTTCCTGCCAGGATTTCTTAAGCGAATCTATATCAAAGTCTTCTGGGTTAGGCATGCTTTATCATTAATTCTTTTAATGTTTTCTTTAATCTGTTCATTTTCACTCTTGCATTTACTTCTGTAATTCCTAATGTTTCTGCGATTTCTTTATAAGGTTCATCGTCCAGATACATCATCACGATGGCTCTTTCTACATCGGGCAACATTTTTATAACCTTGTACAATAAAGAAATCTGTTGCTGTTTTTCATCAGAATCTTCTAGAAAATCTTTGCTGTGAAAATCTTGTAATTCGTCCGTCTGTGGCTGTCTTGTTTTTTTTCTGAATAATGTGATTGCCGTATTAAGTGCAACACGATACATCCACGTAGAAATTTTGGAATTACCTTGGAATGAGTCGTAAGATTTCCAAAGTTGTAACACAATCTCCTGAAAAAGATCTTCCTGATCCTCCAAAGAATGGGTATAAAGACGTGAGACTTTGATAATAAGTCCTTGGTTGTTCTTTATCAATTTAGAAAACTCTTTCTGTTTACTCTCCATTCCGGAAACGAAGATAAGGATTTTATCGTTTTTCTATCAAATTCTTAAGGTTTAATTTATTTTGTTAAATAATGTTAATTTCTATATAAATTATTGATTATATTTACCTTATGATTATCAATAAAGTTGCCAAGTTCCTTTTTTGTTTTATTTTCATTTTAATATTGAGCTGTAATAGTCAGTCTGTGTCATCTTCTGTTACTAATGATAATATTAATGAAAAGCCAGTTTCCAAAATTGTTTATCTTTTTTTTGAAGGAGAGAAAACAAGTGATGGAAAAGAAACTATAAAGCTGGTAGACAAAAGAGTGTCTGATGGCTTTTTTAAGAATGAAGAATTCGGTACTGCGAAGGATATTGCTAATACTTTTTACAAGATGGTTTTGTTTGATAAAAAAAATCAAGTTTATAAAACCTCCATAATAGATAATCCTTTTTCTCCGGTTTTTGAGTCTTATGGAAAAGAATCTATGGAAAAGCAAATTGGAAAGCTGGACAAAGCAGAATTTTTCTACCGATATAATGATAACGACAATATCTCAAAATTAGAAATTCATAAATCTGAGAATAATCAATCCAACTTAATCTTCACTCTAAAATTATAATTATGAAACACATCTACTTATTATGTCTTTTATTTTATACTATATCTTTCGGTCAAATATTTGATCTGGTTCCACTATTAGAAAGTGGCGCAAAAGATAAAAGAATAAACCTTGTAATTCTAGGAGACGGTTATACGGCAAGTGAACAATCTACCTTTTTGACAGATGCGACATTTGTTTCGAATTATTTGATGAATAAAGCACCTTATTCTAATTATAAAAATTACTTCAATGTTTATGCATTGAAGGTTATTTCACAAGAAAGTGGAGTTAAGCATCCCGGAACGGCTTCCGATGTTTCAGAACCTGTGATTCCTGTTTCTAATCCTAATAATTACCTCAATAGTTCTTATGACACTTCAGGAACGCATCGTTGCATCTATGGAAGTGTGAATAAAGTCACCCAAACTCTCGCTGCTAACATCCCTGAATTTGATATTGCTTTGGTTTTAGGAAATGATACAGAATATGGAGGCTGTGGAGGAACTTATGCATTTTTATCGAGAAATGATCAAGCTCCGGATGTTGCTTACCACGAGTTAGGACATTCTTTTGGTAAACTGGCAGATGAATATTGGTTTTCTGGTTCCGGAGAATCTCCAAATAAAACTAAAACTTCTAATACAGAAACTGTTCGTTGGAAAAACTGGTTGAATACTGGAAATATTGGTATTTATCAATTCACAGAAAACACGGCTTGGTATCGCCCCCATCAAAATTGTGAAATGCGATATCTGAATCGTCAATTCTGTAATGTCTGTAAAGAAGCTTTGGTTGAGAAAATACATTTGACCAAAAACCCGATTGATAGTTTTACACCTTCCAATTCTGCAGCTATAACAACTAATCAAAACTTAGATTTAAAAGTTAATTTAATTTTACCAATTCCCAATACATTAAAATCTGAATGGAAATTAAATAATACTTCTATTGCAACCGACGTAAGTGAGTTAACAATTCAATCTTCACAATTAAATACAGGAAGCAATACTGTTTTATTTAATGTCTATGATAATACCGCGATGGTAAGGACAGATAATCACAGTACAATCCATTTATCAACTATTTCGTGGACAATTAATAAAACTCAGTTGGGTATTAATGATATCAGAGCTAAACAATTTGATTTTATACTTTATCCAAATCCTGCAGAAGATTTTGTGGTTATGGAAAGTAAATCAGGCTTTACAGAAAAGGTTGAAGTTAGAATAATTGATAACTCTGGTAAGCTCATCAAAAAGCAAAATGTAGATTTGAGCAAACAAGAGAAGATTGACATATCAAAATTGATTTCTCAGGATTATTGGATTAATGTTTATCAAAAAGGACAACTGATATTATCTAAGAAAATGATTAAAAAATAGAAAGTTATTGGTTACTTTTGCAGTTCAGAGAAGCGTGGCTTGTTGATTCAATTTTCGAATTGGGTAGGAAAGTCCGGACACCATAGGGCAGCATAGCGGATAACATCCGTCATTTGTGAAAATAGGACAAGTGCAACAGAAAGTATGTACAGTTCGGCTGTAGTGAAACCAGGTAAACTCTATGTGGTGCAATGCCAAGTATATCATCAGTTAAGGTCGGCTCGGCTATTGATGAGGGGTAGGCAGCAAAAGTGATGCAGTAATGTATGACGCAGATAAATA